>NZ_JBFSUX010000065.1:0-29457 GCF_041467595.1 Vibrio sp. 10N.247.311.13
TGGTGACCTACTGATTACAAGTCAGTTGCTCTACCTACTGAGCTAAGTCGGCACACTAAATTCTTTATGCTTTTGTCCGTGTTGTTACTCCCTGTTAAAGAGTGTTGACACCAACAAATCAAATTGTGGTGCCCGGAGGCGGAATCGAACCACCGACACGAGGATTTTCAATCCTCTGCTCTACCGACTGAGCTATCCGGGCAACGGAGCGCTATTAAACGGATTTTCTGCATAACCGTCAACTCCTTTTTTGAAAATAATTAAAAAAACCGTTCGTTCGTTGTTTTTTTATTCAAAAGTGAGGGTTATGTTTTACCTTGGTTAAATTCTTTTTTGAATTGCGTTACTTTTTCGAGGTATCGGCGCGACTCTTTATTTGGATGCTTCTTGGTAAGCGCCCAGTAGGCTTGGCTCGGTTGCAGCGAGTTTAAGTCTTGCATTGCTCGCTTTCTGTCCTTACTGAAGGTATTGAGTACGCCACCAGTACCGCCGTTATAGGCTGAAATCATACTGTATTCAAGCGTTAATGGGTTTTTTACGTCTTTCAAATAACGATTTTTAAGGATGTAAAAGTATGCGGTGCCAGCATCAATGTTGTTTTCTGGATTGAATAAGTACTCAGGGCTTGGTTCACCAGGTTTCTTTTTGACGTGTTCAAATACATCTCGACCAGCGGTTTTAGGTACCACCTGCATAAGACCATAAGCATTAGCCCAGCTTACGGCGTACGGGTTGAAGCTACTCTCTGTCTTGATGATAGCGTAGATTAAATCTTCAGGGATGTCATAACGCTGAGACGCTCGTCGAACGATGTCGGCATATTGATAACTACGCTGGCTAGCGTGGTCGGCCACCATTGGGATTTCAACGTAGTAGGCTTTTTTAAAGTCGACTTCTTTGGTTTTTAGGTTATTCGCGATCAGGTAATCCGCAAACTGGTTCGCTCGCCAAGTCCATTGAATGGGCTTTTTTTCTTGGTCTACGACCTGATTATAGAGGAAAGGTTTGCCTTCTAGCTTGATGCTTTTAGAAGAGAATAGATCGACATGCGCCGGATCATCTGGCGTCAAAAGGGTCGTCATGATCGCATTTTTGAGGTGTTTTTTCGGTTCGGTAGAGGAAACCGTTTCCACCGTTATCAGGCCTTGGCTAAAATTCACTTCTGAACGACTTAAGTAATTATCTATGTATTTCACATAGTTACTCTTACCTGCTATCTTGATTTCACTGCTACCCCAACGTTTTTGAATGTTGCCTGAAAAGCTATCTATTAATGAATCTAGCGCCCCGGTATCTTTTTCAAATTGTCCGGGTAGCTCAGCTAAATTCTTCACAAACCGGTTGGTTGGCTCGTAATTGACATCATAAATGCTTTCGACAAATTCACGGCTGCAGCCAGTTAATAACATGGCTGTTAGGAAGTAACTTAGCTTTTTCATAGTTCCTCATACAAAAATGACATCGCAGCGTTAACCATGATGTCATTAAAAATTGCTTAAATAAATGTCTTATTCGCTTGGTGGAGTATAGCCATCAATTACGACATCTTTACCTTCAAAAAGGAAGCTAACCATCTCAGTTTCAAGAAGTTTACGATGCTCAGGATCCATCATGTTTAGCTTCTTTTCATTGATAAGCATAGTTTGCTTGCTTTGCCATTGTCCCCAAGCTTCTTTAGACACGTTGTCAAAGATACGCTTACCTAAGTCACCTGGGTAAAGTTGAAAATCTAGGCCTTCAGCATCTTTTTGAAGGCGAGCACAAAATACAGTGCGGCTCATAGTGGTTCCTCTTATCGCGTTCGTTGATTCAAACGTCGTCGTTCAGTTCAAAGGGTAGGCTCTCAATAAGCTGCTTTACAGGAGCGGCTAGGCCAATTTCTTCCGGTTTTGATAAGTTATACCAGAGACCTTTAGCCCCTTCCATTATCAAATCTGGTTGTTTATCTAATTTCACTAATACTGGCGTGATATCTAAGTGGTAGTGGCTGAAAGTGTGTCTAAACGCAATCATGGTCTTGATCGAATTGGTTTGAGTGTCTTTGATCGAACGAAGATCTAGTTGATGTTCGATCTCTGCGTTTTCATTTTGAGGGAAACAAAACAATCCGCCCCAGATACCAGATTGAGGGCGCTGTTCGAGCCACACTTGGTTGTCGTGATACAGAATCACAAACCATGTGTCTTTTACTGGCTTTTCTTTCTTAGGCTTTTTGCCAGGGAAGTCGAGCTGTCTATCGAGCTTCTTGGCCTCACACATGCTTTCAATCGGGCACAAGGTGCACTTAGGCTTGCTACGGGTACAAACCATGGCACCCATGTCCATCATTGCTTGGTTGTACTTATCGACATCTTTGTTCGGAGTATGTGCTTCGGCGTGTTCCCAAAGCTGGTTTTCGACTTTCTTTTGCCCCGGCCAACCTTCAACGGCAAAACTTCTCGCAAGCGTTCGTTTTACATTGCCATCAAGAATCGCATGAGGAAGTTTATGAACCGATGATAAGACGGCTGCTGCTGTTGAGCGACCAATCCCCGGTAGCGCGTTCATCTCTTCGATAGACAGCGGAAATTCACCACCATATTGCTCAGCAACGATCTTGGCTGCTTTATGTAGATTGCGAGCTCGTGCGTAATAACCAAGCCCTGTCCATAAGTGGAGTACCTCATCTTGTTCGGCGTTCGCTAGGTCGATAACCGTTGGAAAGCGTTCTAAGAAGCGTTGGTAGTATGGAATCACCGTAGCAACCTGAGTCTGCTGAAGCATGATTTCAGATAGCCAAACGGTGTAGGCGGTTTTGTTTTGTTGCCAAGGCAATTCTTTACGCCCGTAGGCGTCATACCACTTTAATATGGCGGTTGCGAAAGGAGTCACGACATGCTCTATGCTTTGCTATTATTAGAAGAGAAATTGCACCACACTTAACGTTGGATGTAAAACAGACAAATTGTGTGGGAATTTATCCACGGAAAGACTTGCACCGGAGGCAATTCTTTGGATAATCCCCGCTTTGATTAATCAATGTGCAGGCAAAAATCAATGAGTGAAGTGACCACTAACGAATATACTGAAGACGGCAAACTGGTTCGTAAGATCCGTAGCTTTGTTCGCCGCGAAGGCCGCTTAACAAAAGGCCAAGAGAACGCGATGAATGAATGTTGGCCAACAATGGGTATCGACTACAACCCAGAGCTTCTTAACTGGAAAGAAGTATTTGGCAACGATAACCCGGTTGTACTAGAGATTGGCTTCGGTATGGGTGCATCACTGGTTGAAATGGCAAAGAACGCACCTGAGAAAAACTTCTTAGGTATTGAAGTTCATAGCCCGGGTGTTGGTGCGTGTTTAGGTACAGCTCGCGATGCTGGCGTAACTAACCTGCGTGTAATGTGTCACGATGCTGTAGAAGTATTTGAACACATGATCCCAGATAGCAGCCTGCATACTCTGCAACTGTTCTTCCCTGACCCATGGCACAAAGCTCGTCACCATAAACGTCGTATCGTTAAGGCTGAGTTTGCAGAGATGGTTCGCGGCAAGCTTCAACTTGATACTGGTGTTTTCCACATGGCAACAGACTGGGAAAACTACGCAGAACATATGATTGAAGTGATGAACGTAGCTCCAGGCTTCGAAAACATCGCTGAAGATGGTGATTACATCCCTCGTCCGGATGAGCGCCCGCTAACTAAGTTTGAAGCTCGTGGCCACCGTTTAGGTCATGGTGTTTGGGACATTAAGTTCAAGCGTACTAAGTAACTTCGAATCAAATTAAGTGAAGGGTAATCCGACTTAGGGTTTAACCCCTACACTTTATGGGATTGATTAAAGCCAACATTATTGTAATGTTGGCTTTTTTGTCCTTAGGCTTTTATTTCAGTAAAGGCTTAACGACAGAAAGTAATACCAATCACAGTAAGTAAGTGATCAGAAATAGCGTAGGAAAAAGGCTTGAGAACAAGGCAGCATTTTTCGATAAGTAGTTACTCTACAATCAAAAATTCTAACGCAGTTATCGAGCATTTTAACAAGCTAGAGTGAGCAGTTATTTACTACGATTGGTATATGTTACACCCCTACAAAAATAACAATATAGAAGTAAGCGCACATGAAACCAACTCAAGCTATTTTGGCCGAGATCTTAGACGAAGTTCGTCCTTTAATTGGACAGGGAAAGGTCGCTGATTATATCCCTGCACTGGCTCGCGTATCGAACCAGAAACTGGCGATCGCGGTATACACCAATGAAGGTGAGGTGATTAAAGCAGGCGATGCTGAAGAAGCATTTTCTGTGCAATCTATTTCTAAAGCCTTGAGCCTGACGCTAGCTATGGTGCTATATAAGCCTGAAGAGATTTGGCAAAGAGTAGGCAAAGAGCCTTCTGGTCAAGCCTTTAACTCGATGATTCAGCTTGAGATGGAGTATGGTATTCCCCGCAACCCGTTCATCAATGCGGGGGCAATTGTCGTTGCAGACCTACTACAAAGCCGCTTGTCTGCGCCTAGGCACCGCTTGTTAGAGTTTGTGCGTCAGTTATCGGGTGATACTCATATTGTGTATGACAAGGTGGTAGCGGCTTCAGAAATGATGCACAGCGATCGTAATGCTGCCATTGCTTATTTGATGCGTTCATTTGGTAATTTTGAGAATGATGTTATCCCAGTTCTGAATAACTACTTCCACGCTTGTGCGCTTAAAATGACGTGTGTGGATTTGGCAAAAACCTTTAGCTATTTAGCAAACAAAGGCGTGTCGGTTCAAACCAAGAAAGAGATCATCACGCCAGTTCAAACCAAGCAGTTGAATGCTTTGCTTGCGACGTGTGGCTTGTACGATGGGGCTGGTGAGTTTGCCTACCGTGTTGGTATGCCAGGAAAATCGGGCGTTGGTGGCGGTATTATTGCTATCGTTCCTGGCGAAATGACGATTGCGGTGTGGTCTCCAGAGCTTGATCCTTCTGGCAACTCGCTCGCAGGTACTAAGGCTCTAGAGTTGCTTTCAGAACGAATTGGTCGTTCTATTTTCTAAGAGAAAGATTCGAGCACGGACGTTGTCCTATAGAACGCTTCGCTCCGAGAGAGGGCTATAAAACAAAAAGGGTTGACCCTAAAGCCAACCCTTACGCAATGCTTCTCGAATCTCGAATCTCGAATCTCGAACTACTCGTCTTCTTCTGCCATAAAGGCTTCTAACAGATCATTGAGAAACAGCTTTCCTTTTTCAGTGATCTGCCAATGAGTGTCGGTTTCGTTCAAGTAGCCTAGCTCTTTTGCCCACTCAATTGTTGGCTGAACAGCGTCAAAACCAAGTCCTGTCGTATCAATGAAATCTTGCTTAGGGCATGCTTCCATCAGCCTGAAACGGTTCATGAAAAACTCGAAAGGGCGATCTTCGTTTGCTACTTCAAATTCATCCGAAATATAAGGCTTCACCATATTCTGGTAAGCCGCCAAATAGCCTCTAGGGTGCTTAACCTTAGTGGTACGAACAATGCGTCCATCTGTAAAGCTCAGCTTGCCATGAGAGCCACAGCCAATACCTAGATAGTCACCAAAGCGCCAGTAGTTGAGGTTATGTTGGCACTGATATCCCGGCTTGCTGTAGCCTGAAATTTCGTACTGCACATACCCTGCGTCTGCGAGCTTCTTATGGCCTAGGTCGAAGATATCCCAAAGGTCATCATCATCAGGCAGCGTTGGTGTTTTGTAATAGAACATGGTGTTAGGTTCTATTGTTAGCTGATACCAAGATAAGTGCGGAGGGTCGAGTTCTATCGCTTTATCCAAATCAGCCAACGCTTGTTCAATACTCTGTTCGGGTAAGCCGTGCATTAAGTCTAAATTGAAACTATTCAATCCAATCTTATGCGCTAAATGAGCAGCATTTACCGCTTCATCTTGACCATGAATACGCCCAAGTCTTTCCAGTTTCTCTTGCTCAAAACTTTGCACACCCACCGAGATTCGAGTAATGCCTGCCTTTTGGTAATCTGCAAAACGCTCAGCTTCGATAGTTCCCGGGTTGGCTTCCATGGTGATTTCTATTTCAGGTTTGAACGGGATGCGCTGTTCAATGCCTTGTAACAATCGGCCAATTCCTTCAGGAGAAAACAGGCTTGGGGTACCGCCACCAATAAAGATCGAATGCAGTGGGCGAGGCATACCATTGAGCTGATATTTTTCGATATCAGTATCGAGATCCTCAAGCAGTGCATCGATGTACTCTTTTTCAGGGATCTCGGCTTTCAGAGCGTGAGAGTTAAAATCACAATACGGACACTTTTGTACACACCATGGGATGTGTACATAGAGGCTAAGTGCGGGTGGTATTAGCGCTGCATTGTGCATTACAGAGCTTGCTCCTTGAGAGTCTTGAATAGTGACGCAAGCGCTTTACCACGGTGTGATAGTTGCTTCTTACGCGAAGATTCAAGCTCTGCTGAGGCGCAGTTATCTTCTGGTACAAAGAACACAGGATCGTAGCCAAAGCCATTCTCACCGTGTTCTTCAGTAAGAATACGACCTTCCCATTTACCGTGACACACTAGAGGTGTTGGATCATTCTCGTGACGCATTAGCACCAACACACAGTGGAAACGCGCAGTACGCTTTTCAGTTTCGACACCTTGCATCGCATCTAATAGTTTTTTGATGTTCTGCTTATCGGTTGCCCCTTCACCTGAGTAACGCGCTGAATAGATACCTGGCGCACCATTTAAGTAATCAACCTCTAAACCTGAGTCGTCAGCAATGGCTGGCAGCCCTGTTTCTTTCGCTGCGTGGCGAGCTTTGATGATGGCATTTTCAATGAAAGTCGTTCCTGTTTCAGCGACTTCTGAAACGTTAAATTCACTTTGCGCGACAACGTCAAAACCAAACTCAGACAGAATATCTGCCATCTCGCGAACTTTACCTTGGTTGCCTGTTGCTAAAACAATCTTACTCATGGGAATGTAGCTCTAAATAAGTTAATAAATGAAAAGTAAGGTTTGAGCTTACTCTTCTATATAGAATTTCTGTGTGAAACGCAGTGGACCAGTGCCTTTTAGGCCTGCGTTCACATCGATGTCGAAGGTGATGTTTTCTTCGTGAGTTACGGGGAACTCAGCAAGGTAATAAATCGCATCGCCTTCTTTGATTTCTCGAAACTTCAAAGTACGGGTGTTTCCAACGAGGTTCTTCGCTGTTCCCGTAATTTTAGCCGTTGTCGCAGGCTTGCCTAGAGAAGCCTTGTCTAACACGCTGATGTTGAGGATTGCTGAGTATCCATTTCGCTTAAGTTTGTATTGCTTAGCGACTTGCGAAGTTAAGAACGTGGAATTAAAAGCCGAGTAATGAACCTCGACATCCTTAATATTCTTAAATTGCCCTGCTGAGCTTGGTAAGGCAACAAGAGCGGTGAGTAGTGCTGTTATCCATAAACGCATAATGACTCCAATAAATAGCAAAAAGCCATCATAGGATGGCTTTGACTTCAGTTGGGATTTGGCTTGGCGAGCATATTCGAACTTGCTTGTGCCTACCGAGATCTCCCTTTTCTATCTTAATTTGCCCTTTTGCGACCTTAAACTGTTTCGCAAGGTATTTCGCTAAGTGGGCGTTGGCTTTGCCATCTACTGGTGGAGCAGTTATGGCAATTTTGAGTTCCTCACCATGCAAGCCAACAATCTTGTCTCGGCTTGCTTTGGGTTGGATATAGAGCCTAAGAAGAATATCGTTTTCCTCGGCCCAAACCGCTTTTGGCATCGTCAAAGTACCTGATGTTCGTACTTGAATTATAGCTGATACCAAATAGGACCAATCATGTCGCCCATTAGGAAGTTCGCAAACTGTAGAACAATGAACAGAACCAGAACGCTTAAGTCGAAGCCACCCATATCCGGTAGGATACGGCGGATAGGCATTAGCATTGGCTCAGTCAGTTGATGGAACACGTACTCGATTGGGCTACGGCCTTGGCTAACCCAGCTAAGGATTGCACGGATAAGTAGAACCCAGAAGATCAAACCACCAGCCGCTTTGAGCAAAGATAGTGCACCAAAGATCAGGAAGCTGATATCGAATACAGCTGCGCCGCCAGAGATAATCAGGTTGAGAGCAACGAACTTAAGCACACATAGCACATAAGCAAAAATAACCGTCGCAAGATCTAGGCTGCCGATTGATGGAATAACTCGGCGCAGTGGGGCAACAACTGGTTGTGTCGCTTTTACGATGAATTGTGAGAATGGGTTGTAGAAATCTGCACGTGATGCTTGTAGCCAGATACGCAAGATCACAACCATGATGTAAAGATCAAAAACGGTCGAGATCAGAAAGCTCATCGAGTTCATATTGTTTCCTTTTTCGGATTTACTTGTCGCTTAGATATAACCAGAGCGGCAAAATGCTTGTTTACCTTGATTGGTACTAAAACAGTTTTTCCATCTCTTCAGCTCGAGCAACCGCCGCTTGCATGGCTTTTGCTACGATGTCTGATAGTTGATGTTCGTTAAACGTGCGTAGTGCTTCTGCGGTCGTGCCGCCTTTGGATGTCACTTGTTCACGCAGTGTTGATAATTCAGTATCTTGGTTTGCTACCACCATCTCTGCCGCGCCTAATGCAGACTGCTGCACTAGCTTACGAGCGGTTTCTTGGTCAAAACCTTGCTTGATTGCTTCAGCTTGCATCGCTTCCATAAACAGGAAGAAGTAAGCCGGAGCGCTACCCGCCGCCGCAATGATGTTGTTGATTCCAGATTCTTGTTCAACCCAGCTCACTTCACCTACAGCTTGCATCAGCTGAGATGCAAAGTCTTTATCATTTTGGCTGACCGTTGAATCGGCATAAAGACCGCTCATTCCTTTACCTAGCAGTGATGGCGTGTTTGGCATCACACGAACAAGGTTCAGTTGGCAGTTTAACATCTCATTGAGTCGATTCGCATTAATACCCGCAGCAATGGAGATAACCAGTTTGTTGCTAAAGTCGATGCTTTGTAAGGGTTTACATACATCAGCCATCATCTGTGGTTTCACTGATAACACAACAACGTCTGCTTTTTCAGCTGCGGCAATATTATCGCTGGTGGTATTGATGCCGTATTCTTGTTCTAATGGCAGCCTTCTGGTTTCTGAAGGTGCTGTCGCAGTAATCTTTTGCGCTGGGTAACCACTAGCAACTAAGCCAGCTACAATTGAGCGAACCATGTTTCCCGCCCCAATAAAGGCGATGTTCTTATGTACCATATATAAAATCCTGAGCGTGTCGCTGCGCGGATAAGGCGAAGCGGTATCAATACTTGTACTTGTCGTTACTTACTACGGCTATTTCGCGTAATCACGAGCGCCGAAAATAGCTGTTCCAATACGAACCATTGTGCTGCCAGCCTCAACTGCTGCATCCATATCACCACTCATCCCCATCGAAAGGGTATCAATGTCTGAATACTTCGCGGCTAGCTTGTCTTTAAGCTCTGCCAGTTGAGAAAATGCATTAAGCTGAGATTGATAGTCAGATACGTTTGCAGGAATCGACATCAATCCTCTTAAGGTGAGGTTGGGGAGCGATGAAATCAACTCCGCGAGTGCAAAAACTGTCTCTTCTGAGGTTCCAGATTTGGACTCTTCACCACTGGTGTTTACCTGAATCAACACTTGCAAAGGTGGAAGTTCGCTTGGTCGTTGATCATTAAGCCTTTGTGCGATCTTATCGCGATCGACGGAATGCACCCATTGAAAGCTTTCCGCGATTGGGCGGGTTTTATTGGATTGAATTGGACCAATAAAATGCCACTCTAAATTTAGGTTAGAATGTTGTTCTGAAAAGTGTTTTACTTTATCTACACCTTCTTGAACATAGTTTTCACCAAAGGCAACTTGGCCTCCGAGTGCGGCTTCTAGAATCGCATCAATAGGTTTAGTTTTGCTGACGGCTAAAAGTTGCACGGACTCTGGAGCTCGTCCGCACTTTTGCTCAGCACTACGAATCTGTGAGGTGATTTGTTCGATATTTTGTTGAATACTACTCATAGCTGACTTTACTTAAGGGAAAATAAATGGATATCACTGAGTTACTAGATTTTAGTGTAAAGCATAACGCGTCAGATCTACATCTTTCTGCGGGTGTATCTCCAATGGTACGTATAGATGGTGAAGTAAGGAAGCTTGGAATCCCAGCTTTGAGTCATGCTGATGTGCATCGTTTGGTTTTTGAGATCATGAGCGATTCACAACGCGGCGAGTTTGAAGAAAAACTGGAAGTCGACTTCTCTTTTGAATTACCCAATGTTGGTCGCTTTCGTGTTAATGCGTTTAACCAAGCCCGTGGCTGCTCAGCTGTCTTTCGAACTATCCCTGTCGAAATCCCGACTTTAGATCAGTTAGGTGCACCTGAGATCTTCGAAAGGATTGCTAACTACGAAAAAGGGTTAGTGCTCGTCACTGGTCCAACTGGCTCTGGTAAATCAACGACTCTTGCGGCGATGGTTGATTACGTAAATCGCAACCACAATAAGCATATTCTGACGATTGAAGACCCGATTGAATTCGTTCACACCAACAATAAATGCCTTGTTAATCAGCGTGAGGTCCATCGTGATACTCACAGCTTTAAAGCGGCGCTGCGCAGCGCGTTACGTGAAGACCCAGATGTTATCCTTGTTGGTGAGCTTCGTGACCAAGAGACGATCAGCTTAGCGCTAACCGCAGCGGAAACCGGTCACTTGGTTTTTGGTACCCTACATACCAGCTCTGCAGCAAAAACGATTGACCGTATCATTGATGTTTTCCCTGGTAGCGATAAAGACATGGTGCGTTCAATGCTGTCTGAATCGTTACGATCGGTGATTGCACAGAAGCTGCTAAAACGTGTAGGGGGTGGTCGTGTGGCTTGCCATGAAATCATGATGGCGACACCAGCGATTAGAAACTTGATTCGTGAAGACAAGGTCGCTCAGATGTATTCGATCATTCAAACGGGCGCAGCACATGGCATGCAAACCATGGAGCAAAACGCGAAGCAGCTGATGGCTCAAGGCTTGGTTGACTCGGAAGAGGTTGAGAAAAAAATCGAAATTGAAACCTCAATGTTTTAATCAAGGTGCACATAATGGAATTGAATCAAATCCTTGAGGGAATGCTGTCTCAAAAAGCGTCCGATCTTTATATCACCGTCGATGCGCCTGTCTTGTTCCGTGTCGATGGTGAACTACGACCGCAAGGCGAGAAGCTGAATTCGGTTCAGGTCGCTCAACTACTTGATGCGATGATGGATCAAGACCGACGTGATGAATATCAGCAAACGCGTGAGGCTAATTTTGCCATAGTGCGTGACTTTGGGCGTTTTCGTGTCAGTGCATTCTTTCAACGAGAGCTACCTGGAGCGGTCATTCGACGTATCGAGACTAACATCCCAACCTTTGAGCAATTAAAGCTTCCAGATGTACTGCAGGACCTTTCAATCGCTAAGCGCGGACTTGTGTTGGTGGTTGGGGCGACAGGCTCTGGTAAATCGACCTCAATGGCTGCGATGACTGGTTATCGCAATACCAACCGCTCGGGGCATATCTTGACGGTTGAAGACCCAATTGAATTCGTTCACGAACATAAAAAATGTATCGTGACTCAACGTGAAGTTGGGCTCGACACCGAGAGCTATGAAGTCGCACTTAAGAACTCGTTACGTCAAGCGCCAGACATGATCTTGATTGGCGAAATCCGTAGCCGTGAAACCATGGAATACGCGATGACCTTTGCTGAAACGGGTCACTTGTGTATGGCAACTTTGCACGCCAATAACGCTAACCAAGCGTTAGAACGTATTCTCCACTTGGTACCGAAGGAACAAAAAGAGCAGTTCTTGTTTGATTTGTCGATGAACTTGCGTGGTGTGGTGGCTCAGCAATTAATCAGAGATAAGAATGGCAGCGGTCGCCATGGTGTGTTTGAGATTCTACTCAACAGCCCTCGTGTGTCTGACTTGATTCGTCGTGGTGAACTACATGAACTGAAAGCAACCATGGCAAAATCAAAAGAGATTGGTATGCAGACCTTTGACCAAGCTTTATATGATTTAGTTGTAGCAGGCAAGATCAGCGAAGAGGATGCGTTTCACAGTGCTGACTCTGCTAATGACTTACGTTTGATGCTAAAAACCAGACGTGGCGATGATGACTACGGGACTGGTGCTTTGGCCGGGGTAAAGATAGACATGGGTTAGGTTGAATGCCTAGTGTCTGGTGCCAATAAAAAACCCGCTGAGATGCGGGTTTTTTGTAAAGTGAATAAATTAGTGATTAGCAAAACGGTTGTTGTCGTTCGAGTAGCCACGCTCTTTCTCTAATTTAATTTTAGTTGGATATTGTTCGCCAGTGTAACCCGCTGAACCACCCATTGAACTGCATGCTGAAATGGTTAGAGCGGTGAAGATTGCTAGAAAAATTTTCATTTGAACTCCCACGTTCTGATTTTGAATTGCATCGACATTACGGCGTGAAATTCGTGTGGGATCACAAATTAGTTCAAATTTTGCTCACTTAATTTTCGTTACGAATATTGCGCTTCAAACCAGCTCTCTAAAATGACGACTGCAGACTGGTTATCTACATTGCCTTTACTTAATGCTTTATAGCCACCCATGTCAAAAAGATCGGCTCTTGCTTCTGCAGTCGATAGCCTCTCATCATGCAGTTCAACATCAACACCAAAGCGCCCTTTAAGGCGGTTAGCGAACTTCTTCGCTCTAGGTGTGATGGTGGCTAGATCTTTGCCATGAAGGTCGGTAGGAAGGCCAACCACAATCAGGTTCGGTTGCCACTCCTTAATTTGCTTTTCGATATCGTCCCAGTTAGGAATTCCGTCTTTGGCTTTAAAGGCTTTCAGTGGGCTTGCTGTGCCTGTGATTTCTTGTCCTATCGCACTGCCGATACTTTTTGTACCGTAGTCAAATGCCATAATTGTTCGTGACATGGGGGTTCCAAATTTATCTGTGTTTGAGAGTGTCTGTTTATTTAGCTGATTTGAGCTAGGCGTGACCAGCGTCTGCTGAAAGCTGAGCCGCATTAATGCCTAACATCTGCACGGCGACTTTCCAGCGGTCAGAAATCGGTGTATCGAAGATGACCTTTGGATCGGCTTCAACGGTTAACCATGAGTTCTCGGTAAGTTCGGTTTCCAGTTGTCCCGGTTCCCATCCTGCATACCCAAGTGCGACTAAATAATTCATCGGCTCATCTTCTGTGCCCAACACCATCAAGATATCTTTTGAGGTTGTCACTGAGATTTGATCTGTCATGTTGATGCTGGATTGATAGCTGCCTTTAGGTTTGTGCAAAATAAACCCACGGTCTTCTGCGACCGGCCCACCGTTCAATACTGGCTTATCAAGACTTGCCTGATTCGATTTCGGCTGCTCAGAATCAACCTCAACTTGTTTAAGCATGCTTCCGACAGTGACATCGATAGGAGCGTTGATCATTAAGCCCATCGCACCTTCGTCGTTGTGCTCACAAAGGTAAATTACCGAATTTTGAAAGTAGGGGTCTTTCATTCCGGGCATAGCAACCAGAAAGTGGTTCGTTAAATTCATAGAGCCTCCTGCCAGTGTGTTCCCAGTAAAGGAAAAAGAGCGGCGTGAAGCCGCTCATTGATTCTGTGCCGTTTGCGAATAGCTAAGGCTTTCTTTAGTTTAGGCTATTTAGCGTTAACGCGACGCTCGATTGCGTCCATTAATTTACCTGTTACCGAAATATCAAAAGCAGCTTCAATTTCACGGATACAAGTAGGGCTGGTCACGTTAATTTCTGTCAGCTTGTCGCCGATAACATCCAGTCCGACAAAGATTAAGCCTTTTTCTTTTAGTGAAGGAGCCACTGCTCGTGCAATAGCCCAGTCTGTTTCACTTAATGGACGAGCTTCACCTGTACCGCCAGCGGCTAGGTTGCCGCGTGTTTCGCCTTTAGCTGGAATACGAGCTAGGCAGTAAGGCATTGGCTCACCGTCAACCACAAGAATACGCTTATCACCATTGCTGATGTCAGGAACAAAGGTTTGTGCCATTGCGTAGTTTTGACCATGGTTGGTCAGCGTTTCAATGATCACCGATACGTTTGGATCGCCTTCCTTCACGCGGAAGATAGACGCACCACCCATACCATCAAGTGGTTTTAGGATCACGTCACCATGCTTCTCACGAAACTCTTTAATCTTTTCAGCTTTACGAGTCACGATGGTAGTTGGTGTTAGCTCTGGGAACCAAGCCGTGAACAACTTTTCGTTACAGTCACGTAGGCTTTGTGGCTTGTTTACGATCAGTGCGCCGTTTTCTTCAGCACGCTCAAGAATGTAGGTCGCGTAAATGTATTCAGTATCAAACGGAGGATCTTTACGCATCAATACTGCATCTAAATCAGATAGCGCGATAGTCTGTTCTGACTTGAATTCATACCAACCGTTTGGGTCTTCCTTTAGTTCTACAACCTTAGTGTCAGCAATGGCTACGCCTTGATCTAAGTGTAGATCATCCATTTCCATGTAATGGATTTCGTAACCACGACGCTGAGCTTCAAGCATCATGGCAAAGCTAGAGTCTTTTTTGATGTTAATGGATGAAATTGGATCCATTACGATGCCAAGTTTGATCATTTTTTTCTCCTAGCCTAGATCGCCAAAACGGACTTGTAAGGCAGTAATTGCGGTTAGAGCAGCTGTTTCGGTACGAAGTACACGTGGGCCGAGTAGCGTCTCTTCAAATTTGTATTGCTCTGTCATGCCGATTTCTTCAGCCGACAAGCCACCTTCAGGACCAATCAATAGGCGTACCTTGCTGATAGGTTCTGGAAGGGTGTTAATTGAGTACTTTGCTCGAGGGTGCAGGTTTAGCTTTAGTGCTTCGCTTGGTTCGCTGCACCATTCTTCAAGCTGCATAATTGGACGAATGACTGGAACCGTATTACGGCCACACTGTTCACACGCCGCGATAGCAATCTTTTGCCACTGTGCGAGTTTTTTCTCAAAGCGTTTTGTATCAAGTTTAACGCCACATCGCTCTGAAATTAGAGGGGTAATGGTGTTCACACCAAGCTCAACCGATTTCTGAATGGTGAACTCCATTTTGTCACCACGTGAAATCACTTGGCCTAAATGTAAGTCTAACGGAGATTCGCTGCTGCGCTCGATGCGTTCAGAAACATTAACGGTGACATTTTTCTTTGACACTTCAGTGATTGTCGCTGGAAATTCAGCACCACTGCCATCAAATAGAAGGACTTCTTGGCCTTCTTTCATGCGAAGGACACGACCAACATGACCCGCGGCATCTTCGCCTAAAGCGAGTGAACCTAACTGATGAATGCGTTCTGGGTGATGGATACGAGGGATTCTCATGCTGGTAAACCTATAAATATGTTCATTTGGGTATTTTGTCTCTGCCTAACATGGATGCTTTTGGTTGAAAAAACAAGGGTAGAGCAAGAGTTTCAGGGGCAATTCTGAAACTCTTGTTTGAGATAGTTGGAATGTTGATTGTACGAGTGACGTTATTTACAAGCAGGGTAAACAAATGGGTTGTGATTTCCTTGGATGGCATAGATTCGCTCATCCCGAGTACATTCCCACTTGTCGACAGGAAATTGCTTGTTCCACGCCATCATCAGGTTGGTTTGCTGCTTAGATAGCTTGAAGCCATACTCTTGGCTCATGTAAAGGTAGGTACGCGCGATAGAGCCTTTTGCTCTGTCTGGCGGCATCACCTTACGCTGCTTGAAGTTGACCTGCATTTCGCACTGACCATAGCTCACGCCATCCATTCCATTCCACTGGCTGAAGTTGTAGTTCGAACGGTCACCATTTACTTCACCGATAGCTGGCGTTAGGTTGTGGAGATCGGCTTCCATGGACTTGAATACTTTGTCATTGCGAGTGCAGTTCTTGCGCCCGCCATCTTGCCAGCACTGACGCTGGTGGCCGAATTGCCAAGCTGGAACCACGTGTTCCCACTCAATTCGACTCGCTCGCTTTTGTTGTTTTCGGACTTGATAACCACAGCCGTCAAGGTCGGGAATCCCTTTCTTTTTGTCCTTCCATGTAATGTCACAACCACAATAAAATGAAGTCGGGTGGTCGAGATAAATCTTCACCGCTTCTCTTTTTGCTTTGGAGAATGAGCTCAGTGGTGCGGCGAAAACGCTTTGGGTTACCAGTAGGCCAAATACTATTGATAAGTAAAAAGACACAGGTAGGCCAAATGCTTTGATGGTGAGTTTTTGCATAGAAAAAGACTGATAAAAGTATGATAAACATCAGTCTAGCACTCAAAGGATGAGTTTCTCCATTACATTTCTATCATCAACTTAATCGAGTGTTGCTTTCTGAAATAAAAAGGATGGGGTTACCAAATCGAATAGGTGCGAGTCTAGGACTTTAGCTGAGCTGTGTGCCTGTGAAGGATAAGGTTTGATAGCACAGCTGGCAGCGATAGGTCGATTGATTTCGAAGCACTTTATTGTGTCGTCTGATTGATAATGGGTAAGTGGTGCACTCACATCGATATTCAAAGGTTTTCCCTTGAACTGAAGCTATTTCAAAGCTGTGAGTTGTTTTGGCTGGAACGTTGAATACCTTTTCCATCACGTATTTCCACTCGTTTCCGTGAGGCCTAACACGTCCGAAAACCTGATGCGTGATTAGGTGTGCTAGCTCATGCGGCACAACTTCGTTGATGAAGGCGTCTTCATTTTCAGAAAATAGTACGTGGTTGAGCTTAATTTCGTTGAGCTGAAGGTAGGCCTTTCCCGCTGCTTTACCTCTTAACTTGAAGGTGATAGTTGGGTGTGGAAATTCACGAGAGAAATGTTGATTTGCGATAGCTAGGCACTCGGCCAATTTCTTATTTGCTCGATGTTGTTGCGGGGTGTAAGACAAACGTTGTTAACTCCAAATAAAAGACCTCAGCGTTTAAGCCAAGGCCTCATCATAACATTGCTTTTTGATCTAGCGATGCTTTACACGTGATGTTTTTTCTTAATGATCTCGTGATAAGCGTGCCATGTACCATAACCAAGTAGCGGCATGGTGACGATCATTCCGATGCCGTAGGTGGCAAAACCCACCAGAATACCGGCACAAATAATACTTGCCCAAACCACCATTGCAGGAATGTTCGATTTCACGGCATTAAAGCTAGTGAAAATTGCGCTCATCACATCAACGCGTCTCTCCATCATTAACGGAATTGAAAATGCTGAGATGCTAAATATGAGGCTTGCGATAACAAAACCAATCACAGAACCCGTAATTAAGAAGGGAGCGAACTCAGCCAATGGTGCGCCTTGCACTGAAGGGTAGAGCGCGTGCAATAACGCAGCGATACGCATCCAGAATATCATCGCAACCATCAACACAATCGCAAAGGCCCATTGGTGGGTGGAGTTGCGAGTGATGGCTTTCATTGAGTGGAGTAGGCTGGCGTTATGGCCTTTTTCTCTTTCCCAAGCTGCGTCATACAAGCCTAGGGCAAGAAACGGCCCTATCAGCATGTACACGATCAGGCTTGGCATCACGACTAAGTGTGTTCCTTGCCATTGGACAAGTTGAACAATCGCAATTGCTGCTCCCATAAAGCACAATCCGTAAAATGCGCTGATTAATGGCATTCTTACTAAGTCATGCAGAGCAAGCGACAACCAATGAAAGGGTGCGGAAATACTGATTTGGTTGCAAGGAATGGTGCGAGCGTAATCCTTATCGCTGACCTTGTGTTTTTTATCGTTCAGTTCGGATGGGTGCGCGGTACGAGGCATAGATCCCCCTAGTTAAATAACGTCCTAGTTATAATTCCATAAGGCTCATCGATATGGCTTGTGTGAGAGTTATGGTGTTTGAGCTAAATTGCTCTTTGTCATCCCAGTTATTGTTCTAGCGTGCATTTAACGAGCGTTATCAGACTGAATTAATTTAAGTTAAATGTGAGCTTGATCGCCTAGGAGTTACCTTAACTATTGTCAGTAGTGCTAGAAAACACAAATTATCAGCGGCTTTTTATACTAAGTGGTTAACGGTAAAGAAGGGCGTTGGAGAAGGGTATTGTGAGTGAAAGTTCGGTAAGTACATAAAAATAAAGCCCTTACTAAGCAGTAAGGGCTTTAAAGAAACAAATCGCAGTGGCTAAATTATTTTAGGCCAGCGAAGTCCGCAAGGATTGCTGCTTTGTCAGTCGCTTCCCAAGGGAACTCTTCACGACCGAAGTGGCCGTATGCAGCAGTTTGCTTGTAGATAGGCTGAAGAAGGTTCAGCATCTCTTGAAGGCCGTATGGACGTAGGTCGAAGTTTTGACGAACTGCTTCAATGATGATTTCGTGCGCTACTTTCTCAGTACCGAACGTTTCAACCATGATAGATGTTGGATCAGCAACACCAATAGCGTAAGACAGTTGAATCTCACAACGATCAGCCATGCCAGCAGCAACGATGTTTTTCGCAACGTAACGAGCCGCGTAAGCTGCAGAACGGTCAACTTTTGATGGATCTTTACCTGAGAATGCACCGCCACCGTGACGAGCTGCGCCGCCGTAGGTATCAACGATGATCTTACGACCAGTTAAACCACAGTCACCCATTGGGCCACCGATTACGAAACGGCCTGTTGGGTTGATGAAGAAGTTAGTATCTTTGTTGATCCACTCAGCAGGAAGTACTGGCTTGATGATTTCTTCCATTACTGCTTCGCGTAGGTCAGGCGTTGTTACTGAATCACAGTGTTGAGTAGAAAGAACAACAGCATCGATACCAACGATCTTACCTTGGTCGTATTGGAACGTAACTTGAGATTTCGCATCTGGGCGAAGGAAGTCAAGTTTGCCGCTCTTACGTACTTCAGCTTGCTTCTTAACAAGAAGGTGAGAGTAAGTAATTGGAGCTGGCATTAGGATAGGAGTTTCGTTAGTCGCGTAACCAAACATGATACCTTGGTCGCCTGCGCCTTGCTCTTTAGGGTCTTCTTTATCAACACCTTGGTTGATGTCTGGAGACTGCTTACCAATTGTGTTTAGAACAGCACAAGAGTCAGCGTCAAAGCCCATATCAGAATGAACGTAACCAATTTCACGTACTGTTTCACGAGTGATTTCTTCGATATCAACCCATGCAGACGTTGTCACTTCACCGCCAACCATAACCATGCCGGTTTTAACGTAAGTCTCACAAGCAACACGTGCTTTTGGATCTTGTTCCAAGATGGCATCAAGAACAGCATCAGAGATTTGGTCTGCAATTTTATCTGGATGACCTTCTGAAACAGATTCAGAAGTGAATAGGTGCTTAGCCATGAGAGCTCCACTTTTAAGTTTTTGGTGTAAATAGTTTATGGCGTCGCAAGCTAGGAAGCGCCGCCATTAAATACAGTATATTTTGTAGGTGTTTCTACATCTAGACGGCTATTCTAAATTCCAGCGGTCGAATTACAAGCTCTTTTTTATGATATGTCATAACTAATCGTTTGCGTATCGATCGAGATAAGCCACTGCTAAGTGATGTAAATGTTCGAAAATTGCGAAAAATGACCGTTAAAATGCCAGTAAAACGTTTGCAGTCGCAATAGTCGTTTGAGAGAATACCCGCGCTAATAAAAATGAAAACTTTAGCAATTATCTCTTTTTTAAATCGCTTATGTATCCAGGAGCAGACATGCCTTCTCGTAAAGATCTAGCCAATGCAATCCGCGCACTTAGCATGGACGGTGTTCAACAAGCAAATTCAGGCCACCCAGGCGCACCTATGGGCATGGCTGACATCGCTGAGGTTCTTTGGCGTGGCCACTTGAACCACAACCCAGCAAACCCAGAATGGGCTGACCGCGACCGTTTTATTCTGTCTAACGGCCATGGTTCAATGTTGATTTATTCTCTGCTTCACCTTGCAGGTTACGAGCTTTCAATTGAAGACCTGAAAAACTTCCGTCAACTGCACTCTAAGACTCCAGGTCACCCTGAGTACGGTTACGCTCCTGGTATCGAAACAACGACTGGTCCTCTAGGTCAAGGCATCACTAACGCTGTTGGTATGGCAATGGCTGAGAAAGCACTGGCGGCACAGTTCAACAAAGAAGGCCACGACATCGTAGACCACTACACTTATGCATTCATGGGTGATGGCTGTCTGATGGAAGGTATCTCTCACGAAGCATGTTCTCTAGCAGGTACGCTAGGTCTTGGTAAGCTGGTTGCTTTCTGGGATGACAACGGCATCTCTATCGATGGTGAAGTTGAAGGTTGGTTCTCTGACGATACACCTAAGCGTTTTGAAGCTTACGGCTGGCATGTAATCCCAGCGGTAGATGGTCACGACTCTGACGCTATCAACGCAGCAATTGAAGCGGCTAAAGCAGACCCTCGTCCAACTCTTATCTGTACTAAAACTATCATCGGTTTTGGTTCTCCAAACAAAGCAGGTACGCACGACTGTCACGGTGCTCCACTAGGCGCTGATGAAATCACAGCAACTAAAGCGGCACTGGGTTGGGAACACGGTCCTTTCGAAATCCCAGCGGATATCGCAGCTGAGTGGAATGCAAAAGAAGCAGGCGCAGCGAAAGAAGCAGCGTGGAATGCTAAGTTTGACGCATACGCAGCGGCTTACCCTGAGCTAGCAGCAGAATTCAAACGTCGTACTAACGGCGAACTTCCAGCTGAGTGGGAAGAGAAAGCAAACGCAATCATTGCTGATCTTCAAGCTAACCCAGCAAACATCGCTTCACGTAAAGCATCTCAAAACGCACTAGAAGCGTTTGGTCAAATGCTTCCAGAATTCATGGGTGGCTCTGCTGACCTTGCACCTTCTAACCTAACTATGTGGTCTGGTTCTAAGTCTCTTGAAGCGACTGACTTCTCTGGTAACTACATCCACTACGGTGTACGTGAATTCGGTATGACGGCTATCATGAACGGTATCGCTCTGCACGGTGGTTTCGTACCATACGGCGCAACGTTCCTAATGTTCATGGAATACGCGCGTAATGCAATGCGTATGGCTGCTCTGATGAAAGTTCAGAACATCCAAGTTTACACGCACGACTCTATCGGCCTAGGCGAAGATGGTCCTACTCACCAACCGGTTGAGCAGATCGCATCTCTACGTCTAACGCCAAACATGAGCACATGGCGTCCATGTGACCAAGTTGAATCAGCAGTGGCTTGGAAACTGGCTATTGAGCGTAAAGATGGTCCTTCATCTTTAATCTTCTCTCGTCAAAACCTTGCACAACAAGATCGTAACGCTGAGCAAGTAGCTAACATCGCTAAGGGTGGTTACATCCTGAAAGATTGTGAAGGCAAGCCAGAGCTAATTATCATTGCAACTGGTTCTGAAGTTGAGCTTGCAGTTGAAGCTGCTGCACACCTAACCGCTGAAGGTAAAGCAGTACGCGTAGTATCTATGCCTGCAACTGACGCGTTCGACAAGCAAGATGCTGAGTATCGTGAGTCTGTACTTCCATCTGACGTTACAGCACGTATTGCAGTAGAAGCTGGCATCGCTGACTTCTGGTACAAGTACGTTGGTTTTGGTGGCAAGATCATCGGTATGACAACGTTCGGCGAATCTGCACCAGCAGGCGAACTATTCAAGATGTTCGGCTTTACGACTGAAAACGTAGTAAACACCGCGAAAGAGCTTCTTGCTTAATCATTGATTGCTAGCTTAGTGCTAACAATGAAATGAATAAAAAAACCGAGCGCCGAGCTCGGTTTTTTGTCTCTGGGATTTGTTTCTCCTAGACTCATCTCTATAAGCAACAGATCAATCTGTCATGAACAAGCTGAGTTATTCAAGTAATGCCTTTTGGGTAGGATTCAGTTATCATCTGTTGCACGAAATTTTGGTTAGATGTACGGAACTATGCTAAAAGTCGCGATAAATGGATTTGGACGAATAGGGCGTAATGTATTACGCGCTGTCTATGAAAGTGGCAAAAGCCAACAAATCAAAGTAGTAGCTGTCAATGAGCTTGCTCAGCCTGACGCTATGGCTCACCTATTGCAGTACGACACCAGTCACGGCCGCTTCGGTAAGAAAATCTCTAACGATCAAGAGCACATTTATGTCCATCATGGCATTGGTGCTGAAGACAAGGGTGAGTTTGATACCATTCGTATCTTACATCTTGCTGATATTGAGCTGCTGCCTTGGCGTGACCTTGAGGTGGATATCGTTCTCGATTGTACCGGTGTTTATGGTTGCCGAGATGACGGCCTCGCGCACATTGCTGCAGGGGCGAAAAAGGTACTGTTTTCTCACCCCGGAGCCAATGACCTCGACAACACCATTATCTATGGTGTGAACCACGATACCATCGAAGCGGACCACCGAATCGTTTCCAATGGTTCATGCACCACCAACTGTATTGTCCCTATCATTAAGGTTCTTGATGACGCCTTTGGCATTGAGTCCGGTACGATTACGACTATTCACTCTTCAATGAATGATCAACAAGTTATCGATGCGTACCACAGCGATTTGCGTCGTACTCGAGCAGCAAGCCAATCGATCATTCCTGTCGATACCAAGTTGCATAAAGGTATTGAAAGAATCTTCCCGAAATTTTCCAACAAATTTGAAGCTATATCTGTGCGTGTGCCGACGGTAAACGTAACAGCGATGGATTTAAGTGTCACAATTAATGCAAATGTGAAAGTTAATGACGTAAATCAAACCATTGTTAATGCATCCCAGTGTACATTACACAATATAGTTGACTATACTGAAGCGCCGCTCGTTTCCATCGACTTTAATCACGATCCCCATAGCGCAATCGTTGATGGTTCACAAACGCGAGTGAGCAACGGCCACTTAGTTAAAATGCTAGTGTGGTGTGATAATGAATGGGGCTTTGCGAACCGAATGCTGGATACGGTTCTTGCAATGCAAGCTTCTGAAGGCAAGAAGTAAGACCTAGAAGCAAATGTGCGGATTATTTATTTTTTAGCTTGAAATAAATACTAAGAGTCCACATATTATTAGTAGTGAAAGAATTACCAGTTGAATAATTTATAGGCTTAGCAGGGTTGCTGAGTTTCCAAAACTTTATATTTATTTAAATTTGAGAGGACAAATCATGTCTGTGATCAAGATGACTGACCTGGAACTTGCAGGTAAACGCGTATTTATCCGTGCTGACCTAAACGTACCAGTAAAAGACGGTAAAGTAACTTCAGATGCACGTATCCTTGCATCTCTACCAACTATCAAACTTTGCCTAGAAGCTGGCGCAAAGGTAATGGTTACTTCTCACCTTGGTCGTCCTACTGAAGGCGAATACAACGAAGAGTTCTCTCTAGCTCCTGTAGTTAACTACCTAAACGACGCACTAGATTGCGAAGTTAAACTAGCTAAAGATTACCTAAACGGCCTAGAGCTAAACGCTGGTGAGCTAATTGTTCTTGAAAACGTTCGTTTCAACAAAGGCGAGAAGAAGAACGAAGAAGCACTTTCTAAGCAGTACGCTGCGCTATGTGACATCTTCGTGATGGACGCATTCGGTACAGCTCACCGTGCTCAAGCTTCTACACACGGCGTTGGTACTTACGCTCCTGTAGCATGTGCTGGCCCTCTTCTAGCTGCTGAGCTTGAAGCGCTTGGTAAAGCAATGGACAACCCAGCTCGCCCACTAGTGGCTATTGTTGGTGGTTCTAAAGTTTCTACTAAACTAACCGTTCTAGAATCTCTTTCTAAAATTGCTGACCAGCTTGTTGTTGGTGGTGGTATCGCGAACACATTCATCGCTGCTGAAGGCCACAACGTAGGTAAGTCTCTATACGAAGCTGACCTAGTTGAAACGGCTCAAAAGCTAATGAAAGAGTGTGCTATCCCAGTAGCAACTGACGTTGCATGTGCTAAAGCATTCGACGAAAACGCAGAAGCTGAAATCAAGCACGTTTCTGAAGTTCAAGACGACGACATGATCTTCGACCTTGGTCCAGATTCAACTGCGGCACTAGCTGAAATCATCGGCAACGCGAAAACAATCCTTTGGAACGGCCCTGTAGGCGTATTCGAATTCAAGAACTTCGAAGCGGGTACAGCTGGTATCTCTAAAGCAATCGCTGAGTCTGCAGGTTTCTCTGTAGCAGGTGGTGGTGACACGCTAGCAGCTATCGATAAGTTCGGTATCAAAGCTGACGTTTCTTACATCTCTACTGGCGGTGGCGCTTTCCTTGAATTCGTTGAAGGTAAAGTACTTCCTGCAGTAGCAATGCTTGAAGAGCGTGCTAAAGCATAATTGATTTAGAAAGGCGAGATGTGAATCTCGCCTTTTAACGTTTGCTGCATATCACACTTTTTTGCTAGAATGGCATAAGTTGTGAGCAAACGATTGCAAGTTTTTAAACTTAAGTTTTTTAATCTTAAAACGATAGAATAAATAGGACTATTTCCATGTCTAAGATCTTCGATTTTGTAAAACCTGGTGTGATTTCTGGCGATGACGTACAGAAAGTATTTGAAGTAGCAAAAGAAAACAAATTTGCTCTTCCTGCTGTAAACGTTGTTGGTACTGACTCTGTAAACGCAGTACTAGAAGCAGCTGCTAAAGTTAAAGCTCCAGTAGTTGTTCAGTTCTCTAACGGCGGCGCTGCATTCTTCGCAGGTAAAGGCGTTAAACTTGAAGGTCAAGGCGCACAAGTTCTTGGCGCTGTAGCTGGTGCAAAATACGTACACGCTGTAGCTGAAGCTTACGGTGTTCCAGTTATCCTGCACACTGACCACGCTGCTAAGAAACTTCTTCCATGGATCGACGGTCTACTAGACGCTGGTGAAGAGTTCTTCGCACAAACTGGTAAGCCTCTATTCTCTTCTCACATGCTAGACCTTTCTGAAGAGTCTCTAGAAGAGAACATCGAAACATGTGCTAAGTACCTAGAGCGCATGGCTAAAATGAACATGACAATCGAGATCGAACTTGGTTGTACTGGTGGTGAAGAAGACGGCGTTGATAACTCTGATATGGACGCATCTGAGCTTTACACTTCTCCAGAAGACGTAGCATACGCTTACGAGAAACTAATGGCTGTTAGCCCACGTTTCACTATCGCTGCATCTTTCGGTAACGTACACGGTGTTTACCAAGCTGGTAACGTTGTACTTACTCCAACTATCCTACGTGACTCTCAAGCATACTGTGCAGAGAAGTTCGGTATCGCACCTAACGCTCTAAACTTCGTATTCCACGGTGGTTCTGGTTCTTCTGAAGCAGAAATCCAAGAGTCTATCGGCTACGGTGTTATCAAAATGAACATCGATACTGATACACAGTGGGCAACTTGGGACGGTATCCGTCAGTACTCTGCTGACAACTTCGATTTCCTACAAGGTCAAATCGGCAACCCAACTGGCGAAGCTGCTCCAAACAAGAAGTACTACGATCCACGCGTATGGCTACGTGCTGGTCAAGCTTCAATGGTTGCTCGTCTAGAGAAAGCATTTGCTGACCTTAACGCTGTAGACGTACTATAATTCTTTGAATTAAGTACTCTTTAAGTTTTAAAAACCCGCTCATTGAGCGGGTTTTTTTATATCTGATAAAAACTTGTACTAAATATGTGAAAAACCTAGCGTGCGGTGAATAAATTTCGTAGTCTTTTAGTTATCGGTATTTGTGTTTATCGGTAAGTTTTAATAATTCAAAAGCTTACATAAATATGACTTTGCAATCTGTCAAAGATAGGATATCGTGCCGAAAAACTGAACTTGGTTCAGTTTATAAAAAGGACTTGGCTTTAATTTACTTTTAACACAATGACTTAACGGTAATTACACTGTTTATTATATTGCAGAGTAAATGAGGCTTAAGGCAGTTTAGCCCATAGCATATTATATAGAGGATGCACATTATGGCTGATAGTTCGACAGCGATTGAGACTCCACTTGTGGATGGTTTGTCTCAAGCAGAGCAGTGGTTAACAAATAATTCAGATTTATTTATCCAATATGGCGTAAATATCATTTCAGCACTGATAATTCTATTTATTGGTAACCTTATTGTTAAAGCAGTAGCGAATAGCGTGTCTAAGGTTCTTCAGAAGAAGAAAATGGACCGAGCAGTTGTGGAGTTCGTCCATGGTTTAGTTCGTTACTTGTTGTTTGTGATTGTTTTAATTGCTGCACTTGGTCGTTTAGGTGTTCAAACGGCATCTGTAGTTGCTGTTATTGGTGCGGCTGGTTTAGCCGTTGGTCTTGCACTACAAGGCTCACTATCTAACTTTGCTGCTGGTGTACTTATCGTTGCATTCCGTCCATTTAAGTCTGGTGACTATGTGGAAATTGGTGGTGTGGCAGGTTCAGTTGATTCTATTCAAATCTTCCAAACGGTTCTAACAACGCCAGACAACAAAATGGTTGTAGTACCTAACGGTAGCGTTATCGGCAGCCCAATCACAAACTATTCTCGTCATGCGACGCGCCGTATTGATCTAATGATTGGTGTTTCTTACAACGCTGATCTTCAGAAGACAAAAGCGCTACTGACTAAGATCTGTGAATCTGATGAGCGTGTACTGAAAGAACCTGGCGTTCAAGTTGGTGTTCATACGCTTGCTGATTCTTCAGTTAACTTCGTTGTTCGTCCATGGGTTAGCACTGCTGACTACTGGAATGTTTATTTCGACCTGATGCAAGCAATCAAAGAAGGCTTGGATAACGAGGGTATCGAAATTCCATTCCCGCAAATGGATGTACACATGAATAAAGTAGAAGCTTAATTCCTAGTTAGTTTTTATAACTATAAGCTTTTATAAGGAAAGGCGGATAACTTAGGTTATCCGCCTTTTTTGTTGGTTTCATGAAGCTAAATAGATTTACCAGTATTGCTCAATAAGTCCATCGGTAAGCACCGTTGCTATGGCGAACATCATGGTTGCGACTGCGATATCAATGCCTTTCTTAACCTTAGGTTTAGATAGCGTCGGGCCTAGTTTTGCAGCGCCTAATGACAAAGAATAGAACCAGACGAACGAAGCCAATATAGTCCCCATAGCAAATGCAATTCTGTCGTTGCCTTCAAATTGCCCACCAATGGATCCAAGAATTACCACGGTATCCAAATAGAGATGTGGGTTTAATACTGTTACTGCCAATGCCCCTAAAATAACGGTGCGCTTGCCACGCGCTAATATCTCACCTTTCGACTCATCACTGGTGCGTACTTTGAATGCACTGCGTAGTGAGAGCAAACCATACACAGTCAGAAAAGCGATGCCACCTAGTGTCACTGAGGTAAGCAGTAATTCATTTTGCGACAAGATCGCTCCGCCGCCAAAAATGCCTAATGAGATAAACAGAGTATCGAGCAGGCTACAAATCGTTGCTGTCGTTAAATGATGATTGCGTTTTATCCCTTGATTTAGGACGTACGCATTCTGAGCGCCAATAGGGATAATCATACTTGCCCCTAGACCAAAACCTTGTAATAAAACCCAAAAACTCATTTTAACCTCCACTTATTTAACGATATTTACGTGCTATATGGCGAAGATACTCTGACCCTTTAAATAAGTATAATTAATGATTTTAATCCATTATTAGAGTTGCTAATGTGGTGATGAGTTAGCTTAAAAAGGAAGCAAATTGATGCGCGGATTGGATTATAAATGGATTGAAGCACTGGATGCTGTAGTAAAACAACGTAGCTTCGAAAGGGCTGCTGAGCAGTTATATATCTCCCAGTCGGCGGTATCTCAACGCATCAAACAGCTGGAAAAGTGGTTGGCTCAGCCAGCCTTGGTGAGAGAAAGCCCGCCTAGGCCAACGCCTGCGGGTAAAAAACTACTGGGCTTATATCGCCGTGTTCGCTTGTTAGAGCACGAGCTTGTCCCAGAGTTGATGAACGAAGAGGGAACTCAACCTCTTTCTCTGTCTATTGCGACCAATGCTGATAGCTTGGCGACATGGTTACTTCCTGCGTTATCTGATGTGATGAATTCACGTCAAGTTGAGTTGAACCTCGCGATTCATGGTGAATCAAGAACCATTGAGAAGATTAAAAGTGGTGAGGTGGCCGGTGCAATCAGTTTGGAGTCTCAAGCGATTCCTGGCTGCAGTGCTGACTATCTCGGTAGGATGGATTATGTGTGCGTGGCTAGCCCTGACTTTCATCAGCGTTACTTTGCAGAGGGCGTAAACTACGCCACCTTAAGCAAAGCACCTGCGGTTTCCTATGATCAATACGATGATCTGCATAAGAAATTTTTGCATGATCATTTTAACGTCCCGAGAGATAGTGTGATCAATCATACTGTCGGCAGCTCAGAAGCATTTGTACGCTTGGCATTGTCGGGCGTTGCCTATTGTTTGATTCCTCGATTGCAGATTATCGAGGAGCTAGAGTCTGGTGCTTTGATTGATATTACGCCCGGCTTTTTGTTGTCTTATCGAATCTATTGGCACCATTGGCAATTAGAGAGCGGGGTATTAAAAGAGATATCTCAAGCAATATTAAATTATGCCCACAACCACTTACCTCAGTAAGCTGTTGGTTTTTGCAGCGTCAAAGTTGTGTTAGAAGTCCTGTCGCGGGATTGGTTATGTGACAAATTGCTCTATGATAAAAGAACATTTGTTCAGCATAGGTCTACCTAATGAAGTTTGTACCAAAGATGTTAGCAACGTCTCTTACTCTTACTGCAGCATTGAGTGCTGTGAGTTTTCCATCATTGGCTGACTCGCCATCTTTTCCGCATATTTCAACGACAGGCTATGGTGAAGTGATCGCGACACCAGACATGGCGACATTTTCAGTTAGAGTCGTGGAATCGACGATGACTGCTGAACAGGCTAAAAATACCGTTGATAAAGTGGTGACTGGCTTTCTAAATAAGCTACATCAAGCGGGTGTTGATGAGGCGAATGTACACAGCTCTAACCTGTATTTATCTCCTCAATATCATTACCCGAAAAATGGTAAACCTGAACTGGTTGGTTACCGTGCATCACGTAATGTGACCGTTCAAGTGAATGAGCTAGCCAACTTAAATGACTACATGGATATTGCCATTGGGCAGGGTATTAACCAGATCGATAATATCCAACTTCAGGTTCGTGACCAAGCTAAGTATCAGGAGCAAGCGCGCTTGGAGGCCATTAAAGATGCGACATCAAAAGCTAAATCATTGGCGAGCGGTTTTGAGCGCGAGTTAGGTGATGTATGGCGCGTAGATTACAACGCACAATCTTCTCAGCCTGTATTGATGCGTTCAATGGCAATGGATGCGAGAACCGAGTCGAATTCTTATGAAGATTCGACGATCACCATTCGTGATCGAGTGAATGTGATCTACCAACTAGAAGAGTAGTGAACATACCTCAGGAGGGATTAGATCATCATGATCTATTTACCTACAGTAGGCCAAGTACTAAAAAGGCTCTCATTACGAGAGCCTTTTCTATTTGTGCGCCGAGCATGGCGTTGATCTAGGAGGTGAAAGTCCTCTACGGGCTCAG
>NZ_JBFSUX010000066.1:0-29259 GCF_041467595.1 Vibrio sp. 10N.247.311.13
TTGTACGGTGGTGTGAGAGGACGGAGGCCGTGAGGCCTCCTCCTACTCGATTCGATTGATTATATTGAT
This sequence comes from Vibrio sp. 10N.247.311.13, assembly GCF_041467595.1. NCBI lineage: Bacteria > Pseudomonadati > Pseudomonadota > Gammaproteobacteria > Vibrionales > Vibrionaceae > Vibrio > Vibrio sp. 10N.247.311.13. The sequence continues at coordinate 70 of NZ_JBFSUX010000066.1, forward strand.
TCATTACATTAAAGGCTTATGAGCAATACCTCGAAATCAAATGAACAATAACTAGAAACCAAATGAGTTGGAAACTAGATATCAGCTCAAGAAACCATGAGACGCTTTGTTGTGCTGAGCCATGTATCAAAAAGATCACTCGCACTTTTTATAAATTCACACAGCTACAGCTAGGCCATTCCACATGTGAAGCATACTCTTTGATGGACTTATTAAGGACAGATAAGAGAATCCATCATGTTAAAAATCAAATATTTGGCGACAGTACTGGGCTGCACATTAGCAGCGCAAAGTCATGCGTCTTTGAACATTCAACCTGATCCGCAAAACCCGAATGGTTACCTTGTTGAAAAGTCGGCTCTACAAGCTGCTGAACAAGCGAAAACATCCGATCCTATGTATGCGATCTGGTCACAGGCCCTTCAAACTCGCCCGAATACAATCGTTGAAGCGATTGAACCCGGTTCCCCCTCGAATCCTGAAAACATAAAGCGTGTAGAGCGCGTGTTCCCTCAATCTGAATGGGACTTCCTCACTCAGATGGCAGCGCCAGAATACACCTACACTCGCTTCTTACGTGCGATCGGTAAATTCCCAGCGTTCTGTGGAGAGTACACCGATGGCCGTGACTCCGATGCCATCTGTAAGAAATCCATCATCACGGCCTTTGCTCACTTTTCACAAGAGACGGGTGGGCACATCGCGATAGGCAACACCTCTGATAATCCATTAGCTCTAGAAGAGTGGCAGCAAGCGCTGGTGCATGTTCGTGAAATGGGTTGGTCTGAAGGCCAAGAAGGTTATACCACGGGTTGTGGTCAGAACGATTGGCAGAATGCACGTTGGCCATGTGCCGCGGGGCAGGGCTACTTCGGTCGTGGTGCTAAACAGCTTTCTTACCACTTTAATTACGGTGCGTTCTCGGAAGTGATGTTCGATGGCGATGCAACGGTGCTATTGAATAATCCAGGCTTGGTTGCTGATTCATGGTTGAACTTGGCTTCTGCTATTTGGTTTTTCCTTACCCCTCAAGCACCTAAACCAGCTATGCTGCATGTCATCGACCGCACTTGGACGCCATCTCAACGCGAATTGGATGCGGGTATTGGTTATGGCTTTGGTACCACAATCAACGTGATCAATGGTGGTATTGAGTGTGGCGAGCAGAACAAAGACAAAGGCCAACCCGTTAACCGTATTCGTTATTGGGAAGGGTTAGCAGCGCACTATGAAATTCCGGTAGAAGCGGATGAAGCCAATACTTGTTGGCAGCAAACGCCTTACGGAAGCTTAAACCTCAACGGAGCAACGGATGTGTTGTACACCAACTGGGATGGTAACTGGAAATACTACGCAGACCGCCCAGAAGGTTACTCGTTTGAGTGTGAGCTTGTTGGTTTCCAAACGGCTTATTCCGCACTGGTGGCTGGTGATTACGAGAAGTGTGTGACCAACTTCTATGGTTCTCATGCGAGTTGGCCTGAAGTGAAAGTTGTCGATAAGCTGGATCCGGTAGATCCTGGTACTGATCCGGGTGGTAATGGTTGGAGTGCGACCAAGGTTTACAACGCGGGTGACCAAGTGACGCATAACGGCGCAACCTATGAAGCGAAATGGTGGACACAAGGGGATGACCCTGCCAATGGTGGCCCTTGGAAACTAGTAGCGGGCGAGCCAACACCACCAGTTGTGACAGATCCAACGCCTGTTGATCCTGCCCCTGTCGATCCAGAACCAGTAGACCCTGCACCCGTTGAACCACCTGTGACAGAACCGCCAGTGGTTGTCGATCCATCTGAATTTATTACGTGGCAAGCCGGTGTTAGCCAAGTGAGTAATGGCGACAAAGTGACGCATAACGGCAAGTGCTTCGTGGCTAAAAACGGCCCGGGCGTATGGGAAAGCCCAGTTCAATCGAATTGGTTCTGGGATGAAATTAGTTGTAATTGATCGTCTGAATACTGAAAAGCGGTCTAACCGACGAGTTCAGTAGTACGACCATAATGATATAAATAATCAAAAGCCGAAAGTGTCTACTTTCGGCTTTTTTTCGTTTCGAACTTGGCTATTTAAGGAGGGTGATTGGTCTATTTGGCTATGTTGAAGCGCATTTAAAGACTAATTATCCAGTTAGAGGATAAAGTTCTGTACAAATGATGCTTGTGAATTTATATTCAAATTTAATTTATATTTATTCTCTTATTTTAGGGTTAAGGTGTACCTATGGAACAGACAGATATCACGTCACTCATCCCCATTGTGATTACTTTGGTGTTGTCATTGGCGACAAGGAATGTGGTGATAGGCCTTTTTGCTGGTGTGCTGAGTGGTGTTGCAATGCTGACTGGCATGTTTAGCGAACTTAACCCGCTTGATACGTTTGGTACCATGGTGAAAGGTTACCTAGTCCCTCAACTTACCGACAGCTATAACGCTGGTGTGATCATGCTGTTGGTATTCATCGGTGGCTTTGTCGCATTGATGGAAAAGTCCGGTGGTGGCGTCGCGTTTGCAAAGCGAGTGACTCAGTGGGTAAGCAACAAGTGCCAAGCTCAATTGTCTGCGTGGTTTGGAGGAATCGTGATATTTTTCTCTGACTTAGGTACTCCGTTGATTGTTGGTCCTGTCTTTCGCCCTCTTTTCGATAAACTGAAACTTTCTAGACAGAAGTTGGCATTCATCATCGACTCTACATCATCACCCGTCGCGATCCTTATCCCTTTTATCGGGTGGGGCGTGTATATCATGAGCCTGATTCAAAAAGAGTTTACGGCGTTGAATGTCAATATGTCTGATTGGGATGCGTTCATCGGTGCGATTCCTTTTCAGTTCTACGCATTCCTCGCGATTTTCATCGTTCCGCTCGTGTCCGTTAAAGGTTTAGATTTTGGGCCAATGGCAAAAGCTGAGCGTGATTGCCAGGCGGGAATTAACTCTGGCGTGAATAACGAATCACTAAATCCGTTCTCGCATAAAAATGCAAAGGCATCTTTTGTCTGGGCACCATTGTTAGTGATGCTGGTGGTGTTGTGTGCCATGCTGGTACCACAAGGTTTCCCATTCCAAAAGGTCGCAGGTTCATCGTTCAGAGCTGCTTTATCATCGGCTTACTTCTTTGCGGCGATTACCTTAATCTCGCTAATGGCTTACTACGGTGTAAGAAAGCTTTCAGATGGTGTTTCTGTGTACTTAAAAGGTATGGGAAACATGATGCCAGTCGCGATCATCTTGGTACTGGCTTGGGCATTAAGCACCGTTGGTAAAGAGTTGGGTGCAGCGGCTTATATTGCTGAGCAAGCACAGAGCGGTTTCCCTTACTGGTTAGTACCTGCGGTCGCGTTCTTGCTGTCTGCCATTATCTCATTCGCAACGGGCTCATCGTGGGGAACCTTCGCGATAATGATGCCTTTAGTTATTCCAACCGCGATTGCGATAGATGCTCCGCTTCTCGTCGCGATTGGTGCCGTGTTATCGGGTGGCTTGTTTGGTGATCACTGCTCACCGATCTCTGAAACCACGATTCTTTCTTCAACCGGGGCTGGGTGTGATCAGTTTGAACACTTTAAGACGCAGCTCCCTTACGCATTAATGAACGGCTCTATTGCTCTGATTAGTTTTGTAGTCGCAGGCTTTACGGGAAGTGCATTGGTTGTGTTAGGTGCTCTTGTTGTTCAGCTTATTCTTGTAACTCTGTTAGCCAAGCGCGACGCGAGTAAAAACGCTTCTTCAGACGTTCAATCTCAAGTGTCTGAATCTAAACCACAACAAGCGTAATTTAATCTGTCCAAGTAGATACGAGATTTAATGGAGTAAACAAGTAACGAAAAGCTCGCCACCTGTTGCCTACGTTTGCTATTAAGGGGGCGCTTACTCAAATCTAAAGACTCTTTTCGCATCCCCATCTCTTTTATCGTACCTAAAAAAACCTCGTCATTCCCTACAGTGAGGAACGAACGTGATAGGGAATCTCTTTAGTGCACCAAACGTGCTCATATCGAAGAGTAGATTCCAGATATCCCGTCCCTCGATTCTAGAGTGACGTAGCACCAGGCTTTGTCTCATTGCCTCAACACTTACCTCACTCGTCATTCCTTACAGTGAGGAACGAACGTGATAGGGAATCTGTTTATTGATAGTTTCGGTGAATTGAATAGGTTTATTATGAAACCTATTTTCCATAAGATCATTTGTACAATCTTAGTTTTCGATAACTGGATTACCTAGTTGTACGGTTTATAGATTAAAATTTTCTGATAACTTTTATTGTTTTTTTTTAATCAACCACTTTAATAAGGTAAATTCGCAATGTCGACCAAACTAGCTAACCCAGCGCCACTAGGCTTAATGGGTTTCGGTATGACCACTATTCTTCTTAATATCCACAACGCAGGTTTCTTTCCAATCGATTCAATGATTCTTGCTATGGGTATTTTTTACGGTGGTTTGAGCCAAGTTATCGTGGGCACAATGTGTTTCAAACGTGGTGACACGTTCGGTACAACTGCGTTTACTTCTTACGGCCTATTCTGGTTGTCTTTGGTTGGTTTAATCGTGATGCCTTACATGGGTCTACCTGCAAGCCCTGCTGCATTCATGGGTTGGTACCTATTACTATGGGGCATCTTCACAGGCTTCATGTTCATCGGTTCTCTATGCTACCCAGTGGCGAAACAAGTAGTATTCGGTTCATTAACTATCTTGTTCTTCCTACTTGCAGCTCGTGATTTCACTGGCAGCGAACTAATCGGCACTATCGCTGGTTTTGAAGGTATCTTCTGTGGCGCTTCAGCTATTTACTTTGCAATGGCACAAGTAATCAACAACGAATACGGCCGCACAGTACTGCCTATCGGTGAGAAGAAAGCACCTCAAATGGCAACACAAGAAATCGCTGCTTAATACTCTAACTCGGGAACAGTTAGTTTGTTATAAGCCATTTATTGGTTATGAATAAAACAAAAGGGGTTAGCCGAAATGGCTAACCCCTTTTTTATGCGTTAATAATAGCGCTATTTTTTTAAAGCGACCTATTTGCTAAGGAAAGCTTAAGCTGAAGGTTGCTCTACAGGTTTAGTGTCTGCAGCTTCTGCTTCAGGAGACTTGCCTGTCTTACGCTTGTACTTCTCTTCCCAGTAAGTAGCACCTTTAATGCCTAGTTTTACAGGGTTGAACGTGTACTCAGTTACGCCTTGTTTCTGCTGTTCTTCGTAGTCAGCTAGAGCTTTAAGCGCAGGCTTAGACATGAAGAAGATGATCAGAATACCAACGATGTTTAACCATGCCATCAAGCCAACACCAACATCACCCATTGCCCATGCAAGGTTCGCTGTTTTAACTGTGCCATAGAAAACGGCAGTGATAAGAACAAGCTTAAGTACGAACATCATGCCAGGGATCTTGATGGTACGACGTAGGTAAGCAATATTCGTTTCTGCGATGTAGTAGTAAGCAAGAATCGTTGTAAATGCGAAGAAGAACAGAGCAAATGCGATGAACGGCTTACCAATGCCTGGTAGTGCACTTTCAATAGCAAGCTGTGTAAATACAGGACCGTTGGCACCAATGTTTGCTGCTAGGTTCTGAACAAGGAACACACCCTCAGCGCCGCCGTGAACGTTGTAAGCACCAGTGATGATGATCATGAACGCTGTAGCAGAACATACTAGAAGAGTATCGATGTAGATAGAGAATGCTTGTACTAAACCTTGCTGAGCTGGGTGATCAACACTTGCAGCAGCTGCCGCGTGAGGACCAGTACCTTGACCTGCTTCGTTTGAGTAAACACCACGCTTAACACCCCAACCAATTGCAGCACCGAAGCCTGCCATAGGTGTGAATGCATCACCAACAATCATTGCGAAAACAGTTGGCACTTGGCTGATGTTTAGCAGAATGATAACGAACGCGATGATGATGTAAGCCAATGCCATGAAAGGAACAACGATCTGTGTGAAGTTCGCAATACGTTTAACACCACCAAAGATGATGAAAGCAAGGATGATAGCAACAACAGTACCGGTGAAAATTTTAGCGAAACTGAATGTACCGACAGCTGTTTCAATCATGTCACCTGATCCAAATGCAGCTTCTACAGCATTACCAATACTGTTTGACTGAACACCTGGAAGCAAAATACCACATGCAAAAATAGTCGCGATTGCGAAGATCCATGCGTACCACTTCTGACCCATTGCTTTTTCAATGTAGTAAGCCGGACCACCACGGAACTGGCCTTCGTCTTCTTCTTTGTAGATTTGCGCTAGCGTAGATTCTGCATAAGCAGTCGCGGCGCCAAAGAAGGCTACAACCCACATCCAGAATACTGCGCCTGGGCCACCGAAACCGATAGCGGCAGCAACACCAGCAATGTTACCTGTACCTACACGGCCAGATAGCGAAACGGCTAGAGCTTGGAAAGACGAGATGCCTTTTGATGAGCTTTTACCCGATAGTAGCAAGCGCCACATTTCAAAGAAGTGACGGATTTGAACAAATCGAGTCATGATGGAGTAGAACAAACCTGCACCTAAACATAGGTAGATAAGTACTGGGCTCCAGATTATTCCATTCAAAAAATCAACGAATGACTGCATGAGTATTTTCCCTGTTAGTTTTGCTTATGATTGTTTTTCGAACAACACAATACTTCACTTGTAACCCGAGTGTTAAATTATTTAACTGCCTATTAGGATTACTGTGACATAAAGCATGTTACAGGGAGTGTTTGTTAACGCTTAGTGCTAATTTGATAATCGTTTCATTAAAATTGATATGCAATTGGTTGTTTTTAGTGTCGGTTTGTAAAGTGAATAAATAGTGATTAATACAAATTTTCGAAACTCACAATATGTGTCAGAAGGGAAAGTAGAAGAAAAATGAGAGGAAACGTTGTTCAGTACTAATGACTGTTAACACATTACGACGGTAAAGACGCAAGAATATATCACCGATATAGTGAAATTAGGCAGGTTTAAGGGGAGGTATTATTTAAAATATCAGTAGTGATTTTTAGAACTTTCCGTAAGGATTACCGCAATCAGAAATCGTGAATCAATCGCCTGTTTTAAACGACTTTAAATCCTTTCCCAACCAAAGCTTGAGCGAACTCAGACTGAGTGTTTGGATCTCCGTGAATCAAATGTACCTCTTTCGGTGGAGTCGCGATGCCGTCTATAAATCGGTAGAGATCTTCTTTATCAGCATGGGCAGAATAGCCAGACATGCCATGAATTTGAGCGTTAACCTCAACGTCTTTGTTATCAATAAAAACCTGCATTTCGCCTTGTTGCAGCTCTCGTCCGAGCGTTCCGTGAGCTTGATAGCCAGCTAAAATCACATCGGTTCGTTTATCGGGAAGCAAGGCTGATAAGTAGTTCATTATCCTGCCGCCCTGACACATTCCAGAAGCTGCGACCACAATCGCGGGTTCACCTGTCGACTTGAGGCGATTCACGATTTTCTTGTGCATTCTATGTCCATCAACGGTAATGCACTGCTCAAAAGCGAGTGGGTGACGTTTCAGTTCAAGACGCAGCTTTGCTTCTTGTCCCCACAACTCTTTAAAACGTCGGTATGAACGCGTCACTTTTTGAGCCATCGGAGAATCGAGAATAATAGGAATATCGCTACTGAGTTGATGCTCAAAGATCAGGTGTTCGATATCAAAAAGCAATTCCTGCGTTCTGCCGATACTAAATGCCGGAATTAGAATAACGCCACCGTCGAGCAGTGAACGATCAATGATTGCTTTGAGACGCTCAGCTCGCGTAGCAATATCATCATGTGTACTGGTGCCATAAGTGGATTCGATAAACAGATAGTCGGCTTGTCGTGGTGGCTTAGGATCGGGCAGTAGTGGTGTGTTACTTGGGCCCAAATCGCCAGAGAAGACTACCACCTCTTGGTTGGGTAACTTAATCTCGATATAGGCAGAACCTAAGATGTGCCCCGCAGGTTGAAAGCGAGCATACAGAGTATTTAGCCTATCATGATCCTTTCCGTTGTTTTGCTGTTTAGACGTGATTGGAAACCATTCCCCGTAAGGCTTGGGAGCAATTAACGAATGAATCTTTTTGAGTATCAGCTTCGACTGTTTATTGCTGAGTCCTTGCAGCTTTAAGCCATCCTCAATCATTAAAGGGGCAAGTTCAGCGGTGGCTTGCGTGCAATAAATCGGTTGGTTAAACCCACTGGCGAGTAACCAAGGTAATCGGCCAATATGATCAATGTGAGTATGGGTCAGCAGCAGAGCGTTGAGGTGGGATGTTTCAAATTCAATATCAAGAGGGCGAGTGTCCGCACCTTGAAGCTTTTTACCTTGAAGATCTAAACCTTGAAAAAGGCCACAATCGATGAGCACCGCTTGGCCTGAATCTCTTAGCTCGTGACAAGATCCTGTGACAGTATGTTTGCCACCATGGTGAATCACTTCCATCGTTTGCTCCCATTGCTCTATAAAGCCGTTAACGCCTGTTTTTATTTTGCGGATAAGCGCCAGCAAGTAAACAAGAACAATGAGAGTTGCGATCGTTGAGTGTCTTTTTAAGTAACTGAGCGATGACTCAGTGGTTTCGTTGCGAGTTAGTTCGTAGAAGAACGATCTGAATCCAACTCTGTTTTTTGCTGCGCCTCTAAACGAGCCACTTCGGCATCAAGCTCTGCTATTTTCTCTGCCATGAGTGCGTGACAGCGATTGGCCAACTCTCTTGCGTCGCTAAGCTTGTATCCGGATACATCGATAGGTTCCAACATCTCGGTGATCACAATGCCATTATTGGCACGATTAAAGTCGATCTTATTGTGCGTGGTGCTAGTACACATCGGGGTGATAGGCACACCAGCTTCAATTGCCATTCGGAAAGCGCCTGTTTTGAATGGCAGTAGTCCACGCCCTTTACTACGGGTTCCTTCCGGGTAAACCCAAACAGACAGGTCTCTCTGATGAATCGCTTCCGCCACTTGCTTGATGGTATCGCGTGCTTTGGATTTGTCTTCGCGGTTAATCATGATGTTACCGGTGATCCAATACAGCAGGCCAAAGAAAGGCACGTACAACAAATCGCGTTTGCCCAATGAAACAGTGCGTGGTCTTAGCATTCCTGGATCGGTCACAAAATCCAATATGCTTTGGTGGTTAGAGATGTAGACGCTGTTTTCTGGTGTCGGGGCATTGTCTAGGCCGCGTTGCACCAGTTTTACACCGATGATCTTTTGGAGTTGGTTGAACCAACGACAGAAAACGTACACATGCTTGGGGTTCTTGGGGCTAAACAAGCAGTAAACAAAAGCACATAGAGTGGTGAAAATAATAAACACCGTAGCCAAAATAATACGAAGAACAGCAAGCACAATTCACTCCTTACTCACCGCAGATGGCAGTGATTAAATAGTTTTAGATGCTTGAAGTTTTCACTCTATTTAACCGAATTGCAACAATTAACTGTTATAGGGTTCTGTTTTTAGATCTTTATATAAAACAAGGACTAACAATGGGTGTTTGACACGATTATCGAGCTTACACGTGTTCACCAGTAGCGAGGCATGTTCACCAATACTGTTTATTTGGATCCAACTCTTCTACCCATTCAGGATCTTGACGCGACTCTAAATAGAGTTGTAGGCCGTTATAGGACATGAAAGCTGCAGGGCCGCCGAGGTGCTCGAAATAGTCAAAATACTCATCTTCGAGAGCACAAAGGTGGGCTAAATCTTTAACCTTGTTAGCCAGCGCCCACTGAATGGCAAATACAGGCGCTATTGAGCCTGAAATATTCACCTCTTCGACGTTTGGGTTAAACATTGAATTAGCTTGCTCAAGCAGTATCTCTTCTTGTTCAGACTCTTGTTGTAGTACCTCTTCGACGATCTCCGAGCGCTTGGTATTAGAGACATTCTTGTTCAGCTTGGTGATTCGCAGTGCGTAGCTAAACCTTTCTGATGAAACGATGTCGACAAGCTGCGACAACAGCTCTTTGTCTACGCCTGCTGCCTTGGTGAAATAGTCGATACATGAATTGATTGAGGCATAACGAGTACCGTCAAACTCAAAGCCACTGGTTTCGTCGTATACCTCAAGTGGGATGTCATCAACCGACAAAGGCCAGCCTTTATAATCGACGCGTTGTTTGGCGATTTGATACATCTTCCAAGCGCTGCGCCCAAACCCACCGAGCGTCGAACCCGAGAAATCAGAATCAATAAGCTCTTGCTCCGTCCAGTTCTCACCGATGCCAAGGTGCTTAGCGTACTTGTCTATCAGAGTGTGTTTTATCTGATCGCGCACTGACCAAATTGAGGTTAGATTCTTTGAATAGTTAATTCTCGCACACTCATTACAAGCCGGCAGTGCTATCGGTGAATGGCCTATCTTGGCAATAGCCTGCGCTGTCTTAGGGAATTCAACAACATCATTGGAAGGTTCACCACAAAACCAACAGCTGTGGCGCAGGTTGAATGGGGTATCTATGTGGGAGTATGTGTTCATTAGTCTAATTCTGCAGGGGGTGAGGTTGGGTTAGCATCAAAATAATTATCCCTGTTCACTTGTCACCTTGCACCTTGTTTGTTTCATTTTTCTGCGGAGTTTAGTTTGTAGTGGTTATTGATAGGGTGATGAGAGAGACGGTCAATATGCTATTTGGGCTTAGGTTGTTAAGGATGAATATCGAGCTGATACACAACAACACTTCCTCTTTTTCAATATGTTAGAATGGGTGAATTAAATGACACACTGAGAGTGGACTCGTGACTTATTACGATCAGAATGCTGAACTATTTTTTTCAGGAACGGTTGAGGTTGACATGGCCCCTGTTTATCAAAGGTTTATACCGTTACTCAATGACGGCGCAAGCATTCTTGATGCGGGCTGCGGATCTGGTCGTGACACCTTGTATTTTCACAAAGCAGGGTTTGCAGTCACAGCCTTTGATCTCAGCGAGCAACTTGTGGAGCTCGCGAGGCAACATACATCGCTTCCGATTCAGCAATGTGCGTTTACTCGCTTTGAAAGTACTACGCAATATGATGGTATCTGGGCGTGTGCTTCTCTGCTGCATGTTTCGTTATCTGAGCTACCTGAAACTCTGGAGCACTTATCCTCCTACCTTAAACCCAAAGCCGTGTTTTATTGTTCTTTTAAGTATGGAGACAAGGAAGTCGTAAAAGGGGGGCGCCGGTTTACCAATTTGACGGAAAGCAGCTTGCTGACCGTTTTAGAAGGAACTCAGTTGGAGGTTAAGGAAGTTTGGCAGACCGGTGATCAGCGGCCAGATAGGGTCGAAGAACGTTGGCTAAATGCGTTGCTGATTAAGAAAGGGTAATATTTTTATGCCAAAGCAATCATTAACCATAAAACAGGATCTTTTAACTGTAGGGGATGACGATCCGTTGCTTCCCCAGTTGGTTCATGCCATCAACTATGCCACTGAGATTGAAATCGCGGTTTCCTTTATACAACCATCAGGGTTAGATTTACTGCTTCCAAGTATTTATGAAGCTATTGAAAGGCATCGCAGCGCAGGAACCACGCTTAAGCTACGAATTCTAACCTCCGATTACCTTCATATTACTCATCCAATCGCTTTACGGTCGCTCGCATCACTAAATAATGACGGTGTTGAGGTTAAGATTTTTGAGTCCAATAATCGTAGTTTTCACCTCAAATCTTATATTTTTGTGAGAAGTGATGAGGAGCAGAGCTTCTATAATGGCACTGCATTTGTTGGCTCAAATAATATCAGTAGAACTGCATTAACCAATGCCTATGAATGGTGCTTAAGGTTAGATTATCAACCTCCTTTAGATTCAGAACCCGCTCAACAATTTTTCAAAATTAGAGAGCAATTTGACAAGCTGTTTCACCACCCTTCTGCTATTCGAATCTCAGATGAGTGGATTAGTGACTATATTAAACGCCGCCAACCTCCAGAATTAAAAGCCGTGGGAGATCGCTCTTTAACTGATGAAGAAACATATTCGCCTAACTCGGCACAGGTTGAGGCATTACTAGCACTTAGTGCTAGTCGCAACAAAGGGAACGTTCGCGGCCTTGTGGTTATGGGAACCGGAATGGGCAAGACGTGGTTATCAGCATTTGATGCTCAACAGATGAACGCCAAAAGAGTTCTGTTTGTTGCACATCGGGAAGAGATTCTGAGACAAGCTTTTCATACCTATTCTAAGCTTTGGCCAGAAAAGTCTGCGGGCTACTATCATGGTAAAGTCAAAGATCAGGACAAAGAGATGCTTTTCGCGTCAGTACAAAGCCTTGGCCGAGAGCATCACTTAGAGAAGTTTGCATCAAATTACTTTGATTATATTGTTGTAGATGAATTTCATCATGCCAGCGCTAACACTTACTTAAATATACTGAATCACTTCGAACCTAAGTTTTTGCTCGGGTTGACTGCAACGCCAGAGCGGCCTGACCAAGCCAATATATTATCTCTTTGCCATGATAATCTCGTTTTCGAAAGAAACCTCGTTCATGGCATAGATAGCCAAATTTTGGTGCCATTTCACTATTACGGAATTTGGGATGATTCTGTTGATTATCAAGAGATTCCTTGGCGAAACGGTAAGTTTGAGCCTTCTGCACTCGATGCACAATTTGCCACGACTCGTCGTGCGAAGCACGTTTTTGAACACTGGAAGCTGCGACGTCAATCTAGAACTCTCGCTTTTTGTGTATCCATCACTCACGCTAATTATATGGCTGAGCAATTTAATTTAACGTTTGAGAAAGAAGGGTTTAGAGCACTCTCTGTCCACAGTCAATCCTCTGTACGCCGCAATGAAGCGTTGCGGTTACTTGACCAAGGTGAAGTACAAGTTCTGTTTACGGTTGATCTTTTTAATGAGGGTACGGATCTACCGTCAATTGATACCGTGTTAATGATACGGCCAACCGAGTCAAACATTATCTTTATTCAGCAGCTTGGGAGAGGATTGAGGAGGCACGTTAACAAGACTCATTTAGTGGTCATTGATTTCATTGGTAACCATCGTTCATTCTTGAATAAGCAAGAAGTATTAGGCTTGCAGGACTTGACCTCATCGCTAAGCAAGCTCTCAACATCAACGCGATCTCCTGAACTCGGTGAGGGGTGTTATATCACTATAGACCCTGAAGTGACTGAATTCTGGCAAGAGCTATCGAAGCAGTTGCGACACTCCTCGTCCCAAGAGTTTGTTTATTTAATGAATCATTTAGGGCATAGACCTAGAGCAGTTGAGTTTTATCGTGCAGGTTACGATTTTAACAAAGTGAATAAGCAACATGGAAGTTGGTTTGAATTAGTCTCTGAGCAGATTAGTGAACCTGCCATTCAAGCTGTGACTCATGAACATAAAACGTTCCTGCTGAATGCGATACAAAAAATGAGTATGACGAAAAGCTTTAAAGCGATTCTGTTAGAGGCATTTTTGGAACTAGACGGTTTTCAAATTCCACCAACATTACAAGATCTTGCAACGAAAAGTGGTCAAGTCTTGGCGCGTTACCCTTCGATTAGAGACGCTGATTTACCGAGTAAACAACAGATGCTTGATGTTGAGTCGACAACTTGGTTGCAGTATTGGAAAAGTAATCCTATCAATGCATTTATTGGGGGAAACCGAAAAAATGCCACTCCATGGTTTGTCGTTGAAGATGGGCGTTTTAAAAATAACTTTCCAATTGAGCCGAATCACATCAGTGCATTAGGAGATTTAGTTAAAGAGTTAGTGGATTTGCAGTTAGCAAAATATGCAGACAGAAGGAAAAATACAGAGACAGTATTAGAAAGCGATCAATCTTCCGCGCAACTTATTCAACTGCCTTATTATCCTAATCTAAAGATTGCCTGTGGCCACTTTAAAACGGGAACCCATGATGATTTGGAGTTGATGGAAGTTGATCTACATAACGTAGACCCTCAAAAACACTTTTTAGCCCGTGCATCTGGTAACTCAATGAATGGTGGAAAATCGCCTATTTTGGATGGACAGTTATTACTTTTAGAGTTGGTTAGTCCGGTTTCTGCCGGCTCTATAACAGGCAATACAATGGCTATAGAGATCCAAGATCAGAGCGGTGACAATCAATATCTACTGCGGGTGATTCAAAAAGATTCTCAAGGAAATTATTATCTGAAGGCAAATAACCCAGATTACGAAGTTATTGAAGCAAATGAGAGCATGAAAACTTTTGCGAGATTAAAACGCGTTATTGATGTTGGGTAATGGGTAATGGGTAATGGGTAATCGGTAACTGTGCTTTAGTCGTTGCCATCTATTGTGACGTTTGTATTTGTTCGGCCATTACACAATATAAAATTCAGGGTAGTGAAGAATGATAAGCGGAACTCTTTCTTAAACAGCGTAACGAGGTTCCAGTTTTTGTTTTCTAAGCTAAAGGCTTTTGCAATTGCGGGAATGAGTTGAGTGGAAATATTCGAAGGTGGACTGAAGGCATCTCTACAAACAATGAAACACATCGGAATTGATGGCTGCAAGGCGGGGTGGATCGCTTGGATTGTCTCTGACAATGAGATACCTGCGTTTAAAGTGGTAAACACCCTCGATGAGCTAGCGAGTGATCTTATCGGTTCAACGGCGCTTATCGATATGCCTATTGGTTTTAGTGATGCACAAACTCCAGATCGCTTGTGTGACAAAGCAGCAAGGCGTTTTCTAACCAGCAAACGTGGTTCTTCGGTGTTTCCGGTTCCGTGTCGTGAGGCGGTTTACCAAACCGATTACATTGCGGCGTGCAGTGCCAATGTGGAGCAGCTTGATAAGAAGTTTTCTAAACAGACTTGGGGAATTGTGCCCAAGATTCGCGAGCTTGATGAGCTCATTGAAACTCATCCCAATCTTTCTATCAGGGAATCACATCCTGAAGTGGTGTTTGCAGCATTGAAAGACGAACCGCTGACGTTTTCAAAACGAACGCAAGAAGGCAAAGAGGAACGGCTTTCTATTATTCAGCAGCTATCCCCTCAATGGTGTGACCGCTTGTCGTTGGCCATTTCAAATACCAAACGTAAAGACGCCGCGATAGACGATATTTACGATGCGTTCGTACTTATGTTAGTTGCCTATTACGCACCGCAATTATCGACCTTACCTGAACTTTCTGATGTTGGTGGAGAAGCTGACAAGGATCAGAACGGACGAGTTAGAGAGATTGTTTACTGGAACAAAACACGCTAACAAAGCGTGCGCTCAACTTGGCTTAATATGCTATTTTCCAACTTATGTTATTTTCCAACTCTGCTACTTTTCACTCTTACTATTTTTGAGTTTTTGATATGAAACGTTTTATTGTCGGCTGTCTGGCCACTGTGCTCAGTGCAGTGAGTTATGCCCAAGTTGCCCCTATATCTCAATGGCAATGCGACATGATGAAAAAGAACAATGTCTTGAGTAGTGGTGCGCCCGTTGGTTGTGAGCGACTATCCAAAGTGGATTTCGATTTCATTAGTTTCAAAGGGGAAACGCAACAGGGCAATATGATCGTGCTTGATGTTATTGCGCCTGCTGTTGAACAAATCTTTTCAGAGCTCAAACAGCGCAATTTTCCTCTTCATTCCGCTCGCCTAATGCGTGAATTCAGAGGTGATGATAGCGCCTCAATGGATGCGAACAACAGCAGCGCCTTTAACGCTCGTCCTATTACAGGCGGAGGAGGTTGGTCGAAACATGCCTATGGTGTGGCGATAGACATCAACCCAGTTCAAAACCCTTTCTTAGAGTTCGATAGCAACGGAACAATCACGGTAAAGCCTTCACAATCTGCGACTCGTTATGTGAACCGTACTCGCTTTCGTGCGCGAGATGAAATAGAACGCCGCGGCATGGCTGAAGATGTGGTGGAGCTGTTTGCCCATCACGGATTTATGATCTGGGGAGGGGATTGGAATAGCCCAATCGATACTCAGCATTTTGAGGTTGGATCAAGAAAGTTCGTTAACCAACTGCTCTCTAAACCACAACCTGAAGCCGAGGTGTTATTTGAGCGCTACGTCGAATCTTATCGACAGTGCTATCTCAAAAATAAAGGTGAGGACGCAGAAAAAGCTCGAGCTATCTGTGCAAAGAAAACAGTCAGGACTTTTTAGTGCTATGTTTATCTAGAACCGTTTGTGTTTTAGCAAGTTAAACTCGCTTCAGGTGTGTTTTGAATAGCTAAGGTCAGCGCTCGTCGTTGGCCTTTTTTGTATTCATTTCTTCAATAGAACACCGAGCATTGAAAAGGTTATTGGGTATCCATTAGTCAATAATCGATAAGCGAATGCAGCGCAAAGTCATCGGTTTGTCATTTAAAAACTCATAGCGTTAACGTTATGTGAGAACCATTGCTGGTGGGGGAACTCTTCGCGCAAACGCCAGTATTATTAGTGAACTGATCACAACGGACCAACTAATGAAAAAGATACCTTTGGCTCTAACTCTTTTAAGCACTCTACTTTTTTCACAATACACTTTGGCTACTGACACTTCACCTACCACTCAAAATCCCACTTACGAACTCGATGGTAAGGCGGTATTAGGCCGTACAGAGAACGTGTACCTCTCTAGTGTTCAAGGGCTTAAAGACGTTCCTTTCATTGGTAAAATTGATACCGGTGCGGAAACCACTTCTATGCATGCTGAAGACATTCATGTGAAGAGCTCTAATCCCGATTACCAAAACCTCAAAGACAAAGAGTTGATGGCGGCGTTAACCGAAGACCTGTTGAACAATTCCGATGTTGATTACGATGATTGGGATGGCAGTACCTTTGCGAAATATGAGGCTGTGGTGTCTTTTAAGGTTCAAAACCCGCGGACGGGAGACATGGTATTAATCGAAGCGCCTTTAGAGCGTGTCAGCATGATACGCAGCCGCACCAGCAGCACGCCTTTGCTTCGCCCTACCGTAAAAATGTCGCTCACCATTGCAGACCAAGAGCTAAAAACAGACGTTAACCTGACCGACAGAAGCCACTTCTCTGCGCCTGTGCTGATTGGTAAAACCTTCCTTGCTGATAACGCTTTGGTGTTTGCGGGTTATGACTACTTGCAAGAGCAAGAAAATGCGACGGTTGTTGGCCGTAAAGAGGTGGTGTCTATCTCTGGAATGGCGATGAATGCGACCTTCTCTTTAAAGAACCGCTACAGTATTTTGCATGCTAAAGACATCGACATAGACAAAAAGAACAGTGAAGTGACGTTTGATATGTTCGATAACGACGGCAAACAAAAAGAGATGACATTGCCGTTGGTTCGTATGTTAAGCGTGAGCGGTAAGAAGAGACCTTTAGTCTATGTGCCAGTTCAACTCGATGAAAACACAACTAAAGACGTTCTGGTGTACCTACGTGAGCGCTCGAGTAGTGAGTCGCAGTTGAGATTTGGAACCAGCACAGCCAGTGAGCTCTTCATGATTGATACCAATGCAGAAAATATTCTTTCTGAAGGTTCAGAGAGCTTTAGCGATGTGGCGGAGGCTGGTGAGCCTTTAATTATCTCACCAGAAGAAGACATTACGATTGATAACTTCCCGCTTAAGGCCGTGGCTTCTTTCACTGTCAATACACCTTTGCTGAAGGTCGACAGTTTTGAAATGACAGGTAAAGGCAAAGATGCTTCCGTTGAATTTTATCTTACGGATGTAAATGGTGAGAAGCAGAAGGTGACCAAGCCAATTATTAAGAAGCTTAAAGTCGGGGATGATACTCGCCCTGTTGTAAGTGGTGAGTTTGCGGTGTCTGGAAAAGTGCGTACGCAAGAGTTCGCCATCGACGTGCTCAATACAAATGAGAAAGAAGCGTACTTTATTTTAGGCAAGAAGATGGCAAAAGAGGGCGTTTACGTTAATACGCGTTCTGATTACCTTCTGAAAGCCGAACCACTGTTTAAAGTTGGGCATATTGAAGTAGTAGAAGTGAACGGCATGAAGTTCCCGGCCAAGCTCGACACTGGTGCGGATGTAAGCTCAATGAACGCAGTCAACATCAAACGATTTAAGAAAGATGGCCAAGACATGGTGAGCTTTACCTATCAAAACAACCAAGGCGATAAGCAAGATTTCACCAAGCCAGTGATTGATGTAATGCGTATCAAAGCCAAGAAAGGCGAGAAGGTGAACATTCGCCCTGTGGTAGAAATGAAGGTTAAGCTCGGAGACCTAGAGAAAGAGGTGAGGGTAAACCTTCAAGACCGTTCTCGCTTCGAATACAGCATGATCCTAGGTAAGAACTTCTTGAAGCACGGCGCAGTAGTGAGCAGCGATGAAGATTACTTGTTAGGTGATATGGAGTAACCCCTAAACTTATCTAAGTTCGTATCAGAACAGCTCTAAACAGCCACACATTTCAGTAATGGGATGTGTGGCTTTTTGTTGAGTGTTAATTGTTGCCGTGACAATATTTCAAGTAATCGTTTGTTTTTACTCAAGAGACAGATCGACTAGACTACAATGAAGTGGAATTCACTTTAATTTTTAAAACATCGTATTCGGCAGGCGAGTAAATCGTGCTGTCGGATCGAGAGAGAGAGCATGTCAAAAGCAGAAAAATCTTCGCGTAAGCTTAGTTTAATTATTATTTCGGTTATTTTAGTAGTGTGGCTTTACAGTTTGTGGGCCGACCGCGTCACACCAATGACGGGGATCGCCCGTGTTCACTCTTATATTGTGCGTATTGCTCCTGAAGTTTCTGGCAATATCACGTCTGTGCAAACTGAAAATAATCAGGTCGTTGAAACGAACCAAGTGTTGTTTGAAATTGATGCTCGAAACTATCAGATCAGTTTGCGTTCCGCTGAAGCGAATCTTGCTCAAGTAGGCCAAAATATTGGCGCAAGCACAGCGGCGGTTAACGTTGCACAAGCGAAAGTGACCGAGGCGGTTGCGGCTCGGGATAATTCTCGAGAGCAAGCGAGTCGAGTGAGTGAACTCGCCAGTAAAGGGCTGGTTAGCCGCTCTGAATTAGACAACGCCATAGAGAATCGTGATCGTGCTGAAGCGTCATTGAAAGCCGCAGAAGCCTCTTTGGTTCAGGCAAAACAAGCGTTAGGGCCAGAAGGGAGTGATAATCCACAAGTGTTGGCGGCGATTGCAGCCCTTGAGCAGGCTCAGCTCAGCTTACAGAAAACCCAAGTGATGGCTCCTTCTCATGGCGTGGTGAGTAACCTACAACTGACGGTAGGCCAGCGAGCAACCGCAGGCTCACCTGTTTTGACCTTTGTTGATCCGCGAGAGGTGTGGATATCTGCGTTATACAGAGAAAACTCGCTAGAGCATATACAAGTCGGGCAAAGAGTTGAGATCGTATTGGATGCGTTACCGGGGCGAGTGCTATACGGCACGGTTGATAGCATTGGTTGGGGAACGGGTGGCAGCAATAGCACTGACCAAGAGACTGGCTTTTTAAATTCAGACACCAATTCTATTGCCGCGCAGCGCTACCCAGTCAATATTGTGTTTGATCATGGTGAGGTTCCAAGCAACATTCGTTTTGGTTCACAAGCCACAGTGGCTGTCATGACAGAGCAAAGTACCCCAGGTGAGTGGCTTGCTCAGCTTTGGATGAGAATTCTAAGCGTGTGGACTTATGTTTCATAGCTCAGCTAACTCCATTATTCGATTGGTGTTACTGCCGCTTTCGCTATTGTTCTACCATCAACAAAGTGGGCAGATGCTCGCTGTTTTGTCGCCCATATTTGTTGTGATGTTCATGACATTGATGCCATCCAAACCACCGATTAATTTAATATTAAAGGTGATTGTTGCATTAATCTTAATCAGCTTTGGTGTGGTGTTTTTTGGTAGTGTATTGGTCGACTCGCCAACCGGTTTTGTCCTCTATTGCTGGCTATTGCTGTTCTGGAGTTATCAGCGTAGCCATCAGAATACAAAAGATATCATCGCGACACTGACCATTATCGTGGTCATCGTGATGGTGGTGGTCAACAAGCAGATGCATCTCCCAATGGCGGGATTGCCCCTATTGTTCTTTGAAAAGCTGGTGATAGCTTTGATCGTCACTTACTTGGGGTTCTGGTTGTTCCCGGGGGATGAAGTGAATGTCCTTCCGACTGCGGCCGTTTCCGATGCGCCCACTACTGGTGACTATATCATGGTTGCATTTAAAGCGACCGCGGTTGTGGTTGTGCTGGCGATTTTGGTAGGAAATTCGGTGTCACAAACGATGTTGATTGCGATTACGCTTGGCAGTATGTTGAAAAGCCCATCGAATCACGACCACCGTACATTCAGCCGAAACAAGCTTGTCACCACTGGCGTTGGCATTCTGTTTACGTTACCTGTGATGATCATGATGGTGTCAGGCGCTCCAATCTTGGTTATTTATGGCGTGAGTTTGGTGTGTGGTTTGCAACTTGCGTGTTTTGCTATCAGGCGGCAGGCGAATCTGACGATTTATCAGCTCTTGTTTACTAATTTTACGACCTTGGCTTATCAGATCATCAGCCACCCAGGATCTGCGTCCCTCTCGGCACAAATGACACGTCTATTTGCCATTGTTTGTGCAGTCATGGTTGGCGCAGTGGTACTGGGCTTTCTCAGCAGTAATACTAATCATAGTCATACCGATCACAGTAAGTGATTAATATTTATAAGTAATAATAAGGGGATAGCTCTGCCGAGTTATCCCCTTTTCACAATATGGGTTAACGACTCAAAATGCCATCAGTAAAGAGCCATTTGATGAAGTGACGTGTTACTTCAATAGTCTGACTAACAAAGCGCCCGGTTCACGCATCGGATCTTGATTGACACTGAGTACATAGCCATCAGCAGGGGCGTAATAACGTTGTTTTTCAGAACCAAAACTATCATATTGAATTGAAATCAATTGTTTTGATTGTACTGATTCACTGACCTTAACTTGAGGGAGAGCGAAACCACCGACATTGGCTCTAATGGTCACCGTTTCTTTGCCTTCAAAGCAGGCATAGTGAGGCTGATCTATCTTTGTAGAGATGATATTTTCCGAGTGCAGGATATTCATCACGCCATTCACTGAACGCTCAATGAGGTCGGGTTGTAAAACCTTTCCAGAACCAACCTCGACGGTGATAGCGGGCGTACCACTTTTATTGAGCTGCGTTTCTAAAACGCCATCATCACCTGGATCATCAAAAATACAGTCAGGATTGATCAATCGAGCCATTTTGATTGCTGCGGGGATTCGATAATCGGCAAAGACATACAAAGGATACTCTGCTCCGCGAGTTTGGGTATGCAGATCGATAGCAAGATCCGCATTATGGCTGAGTAGGTTCTGCCAAATTGAATGTGTAAAACGTTGTGAGGCATCACCGTTCGGGTTTCCAGGGAATATACGGTTAAGGTTTGCTGGGGATGCATCCGGATCCGATGAAATAAAATCTCGGCTGTGCATCAACATACCTGACACATTAATCATCGGAATAATGATGACTGTGCCGTGTATCTCCTCGTTTACGAGCTTTTGAATGACCTTCTGTGCGGTAATAACTCCATTTAATTCATCACCATGAACGCCTGCCGTTACCATTATTTTGCGAGCATTTTGACTTTGCTCACCGCGATAGACGACCACAGGTAAATGATGATTTTGACCAACACCGTTAGTTTGTGCCTCAAACCAGAAACGATGGCATCCCATCGGTAAGTCATCAACATTGAGTTGAGATATTACAGGGTGTCCATTTAGAACATCATTGGTATAAGTAGTTTTTCTCACACTAGTTTCCTTTGTCTCTGGTTCACAATCTATTCTGAGTCTGTGTTGGATGATTGTTATTGAAAGCTGTGATTAAAAATGGGCAGTAAACTGCCCATTGAGATACACGTAAATATTGAAAGGCGCTGTTATGCAAAACCCAGCAGGTGAGCCGCAACAATAATAACGCTCGACAAGCAGAATAGCAGCACGATAAAGCGCCAGCAGAATTTTGCCCAATCACCCCAGTCAATGCGGCATACACCTAGTGTTGCCATCAAAGAAGCTGATGTTGGGACGATGATATTGGTAAAGCCATCACCTAGCTGGAATGCTAAAACCGCGACTTGACGAGTCACACCTGCTAAATCGGCGAGTGGCGCCATTAATGGCATCGTTAGAGCTGCCTGCCCTGATCCTGACGTTACAAAGAAGTTGAAAATAGCTTGGAAGGCGAACATCAGCCAAGCAGCCATCGCTTCTGGCAATGCACTAATCACACCGCCCGCACTGCTTAAGATTGAATTCAGTACGCTTGGCTCGGTTGCATCGCTGCCGCCGCCTAAAATCAGCAAGATACCTTTAGCACTACCCACAAGAATAGCGGGCGCTAGCATCACACTTGCGCCTTCCTTAAATGAATCGGCCATGTCGTTGATGGTCATATCATTTAATCGGAAAATAACACCGATTAAGCCAGCAACAAATCCCATAGTGAAAAACTGAGAGGCAATTTCAGGAATGTACCATGCGTGAACCACTACACCCCAAATAACCCAGGTCATGCTCGCTATCACGGTGAGAATCACCAACGTATCGCCGATATTCCAACGTGATTGAGTCAAGTCTCCTTGTTGCTTCTTGAAGTAAACATCACCAGCTTTACTGTAAGATTTCGAAGGGTCTTTCTTTACCGAATTCGCATACCACATCGTAAAAGCGATGCCGAGCGCGGTGAAGAAAACCCATAGAGCGATACGCACCGATGCCCCAGATAAGACAGGTACACCAGCAATGCCTTGGGCAACAGCAACAGAAAATGGGTTCATCCAAGAAGCAGCAAAACCAATCTGAGTCGCTACGTACGTCACCATTACCGTAGTAATACCATCATAGCCAATACGTACCATTAGCGGCGCGATAATAATGGCAAAGGCGACGGCTTCTTCACCCATACCAAATACAGCCCCACCGAGCGAGAACAGTGCAAATAATACTGGAATGAAAAGCGATTGACTGCCCTTGGTTTTGTCTATGAGACGCAAGATACCGTTATCAATAGTACCTGTGCGCATCACAATGCCGAAAGCACCGCCAATCACAAGCATAAACATGATAACGCCGATTGCTGAACCCCACTTAGATCCAGACACTAAACCTTCAAATACGAAGTTCATTAAGCCGATATCACCACCGCTGGCGAATAGTCCGACAGTATTGTAAATCGGGTTGCCTTGGGGGTCGGTGTGATAGGCAAATGAAGCTGGATCTAGAACGGTACGAGTTTTCTCTGCACCATCAGAAACATAGCTGATGTCTTGTGTTTCAAACATGCCTGCAGGTATGACATATGTCATTGCAGTCGCAAGCAACGCGATAAAGAAAATTAGCACCAGAGTATCTGGCATTTTCCATGTCTTATTTTGGATGGTATCCGATGTTGTGGTTGTCGTGCTCATTGTCAGTTTTTAGCTATAATTAAGATTGGCATAAAATATCACTAATTAAGCATATAATGTCAATTTTAAGTTGGTTTTTGGCTTGTTTGGTGGTGTTATGTTCTTGTTTTTGCGTGGCATGATGGTTTTTATTTTTAACTTGTTATTGCCTGGTTTTATTTAGAGGTAAAAAGTCCTAGCTCAGGTGCTTTTTAAGCAGTGCGGTAAGTTTCATAGAGCGACTCTGGATATATAAAAAACTATACCTTATGAGACTGTATCTAAGGTTGTCTCAAAAGCATTGACTTAGAGTTTTGATACATGCAATCCTGTAAGTGTTAAGAGGTTTTGAGACACTAGGAGTAAGCATGGCGAACGTAGGTTACATTCGAGTTAGTACAGCAGAGCAGTCCACCAGCAGACAGTTAGCAGATGTGAAACTGGATAAGGTGTTCGAGGAAAAGGTATCAGCTAAGACAGTAGACAGACCGCAGTTACAGGCATGCTTGGATTATGTCAGGGATGGAGATGTACTACATGTTCACAGTCTAGACCGTATCTGTCGTAGCGGTGCAGGTGATGCTGTTGGGCTGGTGGAGCAGATGAATCAGAAAGGTGTATCAGTACAGTTCCACAAGGAAGGAATGAGATTCGATGGTGCTATGAGTGCAGCACAGAAGGGTGTGCTGGGGATACTGGCAGCAGTGGCACAGATGGAAAGGGAGCTGATTAAAGAGCGTCAGGCAGAGGGTATAGCAGCAGCTAAAGCAGCGGGTAAGCACATAGGCAGACCGAAAGCACAGGTGACGAAAGAGGATGTGCAGAGGCTATTGGATAACGGTGTGACAAAAGCCAAAGCAGCCAAAGAGTTAGGGATAGGTAGGGCTACGTTGTATAGGTTACTTGGTGCTGTGTAGGCGGTATAATAGGCTGAAACAATTAGTATAAGGAAATAACGTGGCTGTATTTGAACTGTATTCAACTAGAAATAAACCCAAACACCCAGAAGTGTATCAGTATGATGAAGCAAGCAAAAAGCTTCGAGCACAGCTTGTTCAAATCGCACTTGGAGCAATCGGAACATACAAAGCAGGGTACTACGAGGGTGCTACACCCTCAGAAAGTGTGTATTCAGAAATGTTTAAAATACTGTGCAAAGAGTACGGTGAATACAAACTGATGGGGTTTGATGATGGTTGCCATGAATGGCTTAAAGAAATGTACGACAATGCACCTCTGGAGCAATTCTTAGACACGTTGGAGGTAACCTGCAAGTTCATTGATGTAGTTGTTCGGAAGAACTTCTACAGGCACTCGCATGATGACTCGGCAAGACAAAAACCTGACGATGCGCTGAAAGAAATCAACGAGCGAATGAAGCGTGATGGGTTTGGATTTGAATACAGCAACGGAATTATCATTAAGGTAGATGAACAGTTCATCCATGCAGAGGCAGTTAAACCAGCGCTCTACATCTTGCAGAACTATGAAGCACCTAGACAGGAGTTCCTAGAGGCGCATGAGCATTACAGGCACAGCAACTTTAAAGAGTGCTTGATGAGTTGTGGGCGTGCGTTTGAAGGCATGATGAAAATTATCTGCGACAAAGAGGGCTGGGAGTACAATCCGAAGAAAGCAGGGGCAAGCAATTTAATAGCTCTATGCAAAGATAAAGGATTGTTTGAAACTCATACTCAAGAGCATTTGAATGGGCTTGCTAAAACTTTAGAGTCAGGTGTCCCTCCAATCAGAAATGACAAAGCAGGTCATGCAAAGCCAGAACCAATTAAAGTATCTGAGCACATAACAAAGTACACGCTGCATTTAACTGCGGTCAATTTGGTGTTCTTGAACGATTGCTACGAGGCAATGAAGAAGTAAGATACTACGAGTGCCGCAACTGTGGCATTTTTGTGAGGCACCCATACAAAAACAGCGCTATCCCAAAAGGCGCTAACCTATTGAAATAACGCTGTTTCCAAACGTTTGGTGGAGCTGGCGGGAAGTTGAGGTAAATCCAATATATCCCTTTAAAATCAACATCTTGAACTGATTGATTTTAAGTGAGTGTAAGCTAATAGTACCTACAAATAGAATCAAATTCTAGTGCGATAATTACCTACCTTCTGACACTTCTGACACTTCCAAGTTAATCGACTTTCTTTATCTTTTTAGACGCGAGTTCAACTCCCTAAAAGCCTCTCTCAGTTAGGTATCACAACAACATTACTGACTTGTATGAACTCTAAATCGGTTAGTTTTCGAGATAAAATCGTTCAAACTGGTCAGATGAGTTGTGATGCAAGCAATATCAGTTAGTTAGGTTTAAATGCACTAACCTAAATTCAAGTACTTGTTTTTAAAGGGTTTTTTGCTTTGACATTGCCTTTTTTCAATGGCAAATTTAGTCCCATGCTCTCTTACAGTGATGACATGAATGATTGACGATAAGGTTAGTGTTGAAAAAAGGGGAGTAGCGTTGACTGTAATTGCAGATTTACGTACTCGGCTTAAGAAAGCATCAAAGAATTTTATGAGACAGCGGATATTGGAGGAGTAGTTAACAATGTTAACTATAAGGAAAAATGTTGAAGGGTATTATTAAGAAAGAACTAGATGATTACAGTAAATATCGTTTAGAAGAAGGTGTGTTAGAAAAAACAGTTGATGCAGATAAAAATAAAATAAAAAGAGCGATTAGTCTAATCAATAAAGACATCAGGAAATGGAATAATAAAGATGTGAGGAAGATGAGAGAAGATATTTATAAATTGCCTTTAAATTTGCGTGACTATAAAGAATACGATGGGTTGCCCTTACATTTAATCATGGAAGACATATCAAAAAATAATTATAAATCAATAGCTAATGAAACAGCGAAAAGTTACTTCAGACTAGCAAAGTCATTTTATAATTGGTTACATGTTAATGGAGTGGTTGATAAAGATATATTTAAAGGTATACATCCAAAAAAAAACGACACGAAAAACTGCGAAGCTAGAGATGAATTTAGTGAGTTCGATATAAAATTAATTATTTTTGATGAAGTGTTTCACAATATAGAATATGCAAGTAGTTTTAAGTATTGGGTGTTATTGCTCTGTATTGAGTTAGGACTTAGGCAGGCAGAAGCTGCTCAATTACACGCCTTCAATATACGGTGTATCCTTGGTGTTTGGTGTGTGGAAGTAAAAGAAAATAAAGTTTTAGATCAAAGAACAAAAACAAAAGATAGTAATAGAGTTATTCCTATAACTAGGAATTTAATTCGGCTAGGTTTTTTGGATTTTGTGGAAGATTCAGGGGATGGTCAGATCTTTAAAGATATTAAACCAGATAGGAGAGATGGATGGGGAAGAATGGTAAGTAGATGGTTTACTGAGAAAAAGAAATATGAGTGGGGATTTGACGATAGAAAAGTTTTTCACTCCTTTAGACATACATTTAATAACTCACTCAAACAAAGTGACGTAGAAGAAATTGTTGCCGCTGAGATAGCGGGCCATTCTGCGGGAGGCGTTACATATAATAGGTATGGAAAATCGTATTGTTTAAAAAAGAAAAAGAAAATAATTGAAAAAAATACACCTAAATGTGTAAAAAAACTTCCTAGAATCTACCCAAGGAAAAATATAAAATCATATTTAAATTGGTTGGTTCTATAATAGATTAACGCTTAATAACTCACTTTGGATTGTTCTCATATGAAATATATTAAATGTAAGAAAAGAAGGTTTTATGAATATAATAAAAAAGTTTTTTAAAAATGAAAATTCAAACAAAAAAATAGACAAGAAAAACACTAATAAAAAAATAGAGTGTGAAAATGATGAAATCATAAACGAGGAATCTAAAGAGCCATCATTAGAATCTGTACCAAAATTAGCACCTGAAGCATTACATGGGGTTATTGGAAAAGCAGTCAATGTATTTTGTAATAGTACAGAGGCGTTGGTTGTAGCATTATCAGTAGAAATACTGTGTTATTTATCAGTTTGTATCCCGCGGGGTAATGCATACTTACAATTTGGTGCTACTACTACTGAACCGAGGGTGAATGGTATTGTTGTAGCTGCAACTGGTGAAGGTAAGGGGATCTCTACTCGACAATTTGAGTGTGTACGAAAACGTATGGCAGAATTGGATGCTAGCTTGGTATGTCCAGTTTTCGAAGGGGGATTATCTACACCTGAAGGATTGATATCACTTATTAGGGATGAAAATAACACTGAGGATGATAAAAATATTAGTGCCTCAGTTGGTAATCAATTATTAGTAATAGAAGAGGAGATGTCTTCTATATTCAATCTCGCTAATAATGCAAGAAGTAATTTCAGCCCTTTATTTCGTGAATTATTTGATGGTAAACCAGTTTCACCATTAACAAAATTTAATAAGATAAGTTGTGATAAACCACACGTATCATTTTTTGGTCATATAACTCAACAAGAGTTGCATCTGGTAGTGAAAAAGGTTGACATATATAATGGTTTCTTAAATAGGTTTCCTCTGTTTTTTGCAAAGAGAGAAAATAGCATACCATTTCCCTATAAAATACCTTACAGCAATATTGATATGATTGCTAATGATCTTATGGGTATAATTAGTTGGGTAAAAGAAGAGGAGCATGAAATGGAATATTCGACATGTTACAAAGTACTATGGGAAATTGAATATGAAAAACTGAGGTCCTTAGGAAAGCAGGACAGTATTGAAAGAGCTTTACTTAGTCGTGCTACTCATTATGCGACAATGTACTCGATTATCTTTGCGGTAATGGATAAAAGTACAGTTATCAAGTCAGTTCACTTAAAAGCTGCACTAGCTTGGATCGACTACTGGCACCAATCACTTACACACATATATCGCACAGAAAGTAAACGGGCGAAATATGCAGAACTAGAAGAGAAAGGGAGAAAAGTTATGGATGTTATTGTGAGGGAAATTCAGGCATCAGAACAAGATAATATTGGTAAAACGCCATTGACAAAAGCATTTAGTGGTAAGTTTAGTTCTCGAGATATTAGTGAAATTCTTGAATACCTTCAAAGTAAACCTAACCCTAAAATTAAAGTAGACAAGTTGCCTAGAAATGCATTAAAAATAAGCTTGTGCTAGCTATCACTATATGAATGTTGAAACCTCAGAATTGTCATAACAGTCCTGAGGTTTCTGTGTTTATTTGATTATGCTCTTATTAGATAAGGATTCTATTTTGGTCAGAGCATTTCTAGTTGAATCAGATATATCTCCAACGATACAATCCATGTATGATTTTTTAATTCTGTTAAATTGTCTGTTCATTTGTTTTTCATTTTTACTTTCAAATGCCAAAAACCACTTTTCCATCTGCTTAATCATACGAATCAAGTTTTGATTTTGTGTGACATTACTATCAAGTTCGTTTTTATTTGCTTTCCATATTTCTAATTTTCTACCAGTATCTTTGTTTTTTGGTGAATAATCCTCGATTCTATAGCCAAAGTTTTTAAGAACTGACGATGTATAAATATTTTTTACTATCTTTGTAAACTGTTTACGTTGTAATTCTTTAAGTATCCTAAAATCATTACCATCAAAAACTACTTTTGGCAGTATCAAATGAATATGATCACCAGTTCCGCCTTTGATGCTCTGATCTTGCTGATGCAGCACCGCTCTAACACAAACCGAAAACCGTTTAAACTCTTCAGGTGTTAGATTACAATATTGACGAGTTTGATAACATATATCATTAATGACTTTTTTCCACTTTTCAGGTTCAGGCCGATAACTCTTAGGTAACGGTGTTTTTCAAGGTAGTTGTCATCATTTGCTTACTTATTAAGCAGCTTCTCTT
>NZ_JBFSUX010000067.1:0-28956 GCF_041467595.1 Vibrio sp. 10N.247.311.13
ATACGAGATACGAGATACGAGATACGAGATACGAGATACGAGATACGAGATACGATCAGGATGTCTCTTAGTGAAATGAAGTTCAACATACTTCAACGCTAAATTGTATTGAGCTTCCCTAGAATACAGACGTAAAAAAACCGCTAGTTGCCTAGCGGTTTTTTTGGTTTAGCGAAACTTATTAAGCCAAGGCCTAAGGCATCTCGTCAAACTCTTCACCTTCTTTGTCCACTTGTGGTGGCATTAGGTGTTCACGCGTAATACCTAACTTCATAGCCAGTGCAGATGCAACGTAGATAGAAGAGTAAGTACCAACCGTAATACCCAGTAGAAGTGCAGTCGCGAAGCCGTGAATCATAGCGCCGCCCTGAACGAACAGTGCGATAACTACGAATAACGTGGTACCAGAAGTGATCAATGTACGGCTCAATGTTTGTGTGATTGAGCTGTTCAGTACTTCAGGTGCTTCACCCTTACGCATCTTACGGAAGTTCTCACGGATACGGTCGAATACAACAATGGTATCGTTGAGGGAGTAACCGACGACCGTTAGCAAGGCTGCTACGATGGTAAGGTCGACCTCAATTTGCATTAGAGAGAACACACCCAGAGTGATGATAACGTCGTGCGCCAGTGCTAATACTGCACCCGCAGCCAAACGCCATTCAAATCGCACTGATACGTAGATCAAGATACAGATAAGAGAAACTAGAATAGCAAGGCCACCCGCTTCTGTTAATTCGTCACCCACGTTAGGACCAACGAACTCGATACGACGCATTTCAACTTGCTCACCAGTACCATTCTCAATAGCAGAAAGGATTTGGTTACCAAGCGTTTCGCCCGCTACGCCATCACGTGGACGTAAACGAACCATCACATCACGAGCTGAACCGAAGTTCTGTACCGTTGCATCACCAAAGCCTTCGGCTTCTAGTGCACTACGAATATCAGGAAGGTGTGCCGGTTGTTCAAAACCAACTTCAATCAGAGTACCGCCAGTAAAATCTAGACCCCAGTTCAACGATTTCGTTGTTAGAGTGAAGATAGCAGTACCAATCATCAAGATAGAAAAAACAAAGGCAACCTTTGACCAACGCATAAAGTCGATCATTTTGTCTGCTTTTAGAATCTGAAACATATTAATTCCTAGCCTTAGATCGACAGTTTTTTAACGCGTTTGCCGCCATACATCAGGTTCACGATACAACGTGTTCCGATAATAGCTGTAAACATTGAAGTCAAGATACCGATAGACAGCGTTACCGCGAAGCCTTTGATAGCACCCGTACCCACAGCAAATAGAATGATTGCTGTTAGTAGTGTGGTGATGTTGGCATCGGCGATTGTGCTGAATGCGTTCGCGTAACCTTGGTGAATAGCTTGTTGTGGACTGCGTCCATCTCGAAGCTCTTCACGTATACGCTCAAAGATCAGAACGTTCGCATCAACCGCCATACCGACCGTTAATACGATACCGGCAATACCCGGTAGGGTCATGGTAGCCCCCGGAATCATCGACATAACACCGATAATCAACACCAAGTTAGCCATTAGCGCAACGTTCGCAATCAGACCAAAGCTACGGTAGTAAAGCAGCGTAAACAGCATTACAGCAGCCATACCCCAAACCATCGCCATGATACCCATATCGATGTTTTGCTGACCCATAGATGGACCAATCGTACGTTCTTCTACAATCGAGATAGGCGCAATCAACGCACCAGCACGCAGTAGAAGTGCCAAGTTATGAGCTTCAGCCGTTGAGTCAATACCAGTAATACGGAAGTTACGGCCTAGCGCAGATTGAATCGTCGCTTGGTTAATCACTTCTTCGTGCTTACTTAAGATAACTCGACCTTCCGGTGTTTTACGACCGCTGTCTTTGTACTCTGCAAATACCGTTGCCATTAGCTTACCGATATTCTGACGAGAGAATGCAGACATCTTGCTACCACCTTCGCTGTCTAGCGAGATGTTAACTTGAGGACGACCATATTCATCAACACTTGAGCTTGCATCAGTAATACTTGAGCCGCCTAGAATAACGCGCTTCTTAAGTACCACAGGACGACCATCACGATCTTGCTTGATTTCGCTACCCGCAGGGGCACGACCAGAAGCGGCAGCGGCTAAGTCAGCACTGCTATCCACTTCACGGAACTCAAGCGTCGCGGTAGCACCAAGAATTTCTTTAGCGCGAGCCGTGTCTTGAACACCAGGCAATTCCACTACGATACGGCTAGAGCCTTGACGTTGAACCAAAGGTTCAGCAACACCAAGTTCGTTAACACGGTTACGTAGAATGGTAATGTTTTGCTCTACCGCATAGTTGCGGATTTCTTGAAGACGAGCCTCTGTGAAGCTAGCAACCAAAGAAAAACGACCATTAGATTCAGAATCTACAAACGTCATGTCTTGGTGCTTAGATTGCAGTAGCGATTTCGCTTCAGCAAGCTGCTCGGCGTTACGTAGAATCACTTCAACCGCATCTTTACCAGATGGGCGAATTGCACGGTAACGGATTTTTTCTTCACGAAGTTCGCTACGGAACGCTTCTTCTTGTTGGCCAACCAGCTTTTGCATCGCAGCGTCCATATCCACTTCCATCAAGAAGTGAACACCACCACGTAGGTCAAGACCAAGCTTCATTGGTGCAGCACCAATAGATTCAAGCCAATCAGGAGTTGAAGCCGCTAAGTT
The DNA here is from genome assembly GCF_041467595.1 of Vibrio sp. 10N.247.311.13. NCBI lineage: Bacteria > Pseudomonadati > Pseudomonadota > Gammaproteobacteria > Vibrionales > Vibrionaceae > Vibrio > Vibrio sp. 10N.247.311.13. Next base: position 2,704 of record NZ_JBFSUX010000067.1, read on the forward strand.
TAAAGCAACGATTACGTCTTCATCTAATGCTTCAGTGATGACATCACGAGCACTAATTTGAGAGTCTGTATCGTTAAAGCGAACAAGAATGGAACCGTTTTCTAGAGCAACGGATTTAGTAGAAAGGTTTTCAGCTTCAAGAGCATTGGTGACAGCATCCAGCGTAGACATATCTACAGAGGCGCCGCGCGCCCCTGTAACTTGAACTGCCGGATCTTCACCGTATATATTCGGAAGTGCGTACAACGCAGCGATGGCGATAGTAAACACCACCATCAGGTACTTCCATAACGGGTAACGGTTTAGCACAGCGAGGATCCTCTAGCTGTTTATAGAGATTTCAGAGTACCTTTTGGTAGCACTGCTGTAACGAAGTCTTTCTTGATAACTACTTCGTTGTTTGCATTCAGTTCGATAGCAACGTAGTCGCTGTCTTCTGCAATCTTAGTGATCTTGCCAATTAGGCCGCCGCTTGTAAGAACTTCATCACCTTTGCCCATAGAAGACATAAGGTTCTTGTGCTCTTTAACACGCTTAGCTTGTGGACGGTAGATCATGAAGTAGAAGATCACAGCGAACATACCTAGCATGATAAGCATTTCGAAACCGCCGCCTGCTGGTGCACCTTCTGCTGCTGCGTGAGCTTGAGAAATAAACATTTAAAACATCCTCTATTTATATTTTCGTAATTGTTTGTCTAATTGGGTCGCATCCCTTTATTTTCAAGCCCCATCACTCGGAAGAGAGATAGGGCTCGCAAAAAAGAAATACTAAGATTCTTTACCTAGTGGTGGCACTTCACGCCCCATTCTTGCGTAGAACTCTGCAACGAACTCTTCAAAGCGGTCTTCATCGATAGACTGACGAATGTCTGACATTACTCGTTGGTAGAAACGCAGGTTATGAATCGTGTTCAGTCGAGCACCTAGGATTTCGTTACAACGATCCAAATGGTGTAAGTACGACTTGCTGTAGTTCTTACAAGTGTAACAGTCACACTCTGAATCTAGTGGTGTTGTATCGGTTTTATGCTTCGCATTACGGATCTTGATCACACCTTCAGTCACAAACAGGTGGCCGTTACGTGCATTTCGCGTTGGCATTACACAGTCAAACATGTCGATACCACGGCGAACACCTTCAACCAAGTCTTCCGGTTTGCCTACGCCCATTAGGTAACGTGGCTTATCTTCTGGCAGTTGAGGACATGTGTGCTCAAGAATGCGGTGCATATCTTCTTTTGGTTCGCCTACTGCTAGGCCACCTACTGCGTAACCGTCAAAACCAATTTCTGTTAGGCCTTTAACGGATACATCACGAAGGTCTTCGTACACGCCACCTTGAACGATACCGAACAGTGAGTTCGGGTTTTCAAGTTTGTCGAAGTGGTTACGTGAACGCTCAGCCCAACGAAGAGACATCTCCATTGAGTCTTTTGCTTCTTTGTGTGTCGCAGGGTAAGGCGTACACTCATCGAAGATCATTACGATGTCTGAACCTAAATCTTTTTGGATTTCCATAGACTTCTCAGCGTCCATGAAGATCTTGTCACCGTTTACAGGGTTACGGAAATGAACACCCTCTTCAGTGATTTTACGCATTGCACCTAGGCTGAATACTTGAAAGCCGCCTGAATCAGTCAGGATAGGACCGTGCCAGTTCATGAAATCGTGCAGGTCACCGTGCATTTTCATGATTTCTTGACCAGGACGTAGCCATAGGTGGAATGTGTTACCTAATAGGATTTCAGCACCTGTGTCTTTTACTTCTTCAGGTGTCATACCTTTAACAGTACCGTAAGTACCTACAGGCATGAATGCTGGGGTTTCAACGGTACCGCGTTCAAACTGAAGTTGACCACGACGTGCGCCGCTATTAGTTTTTTTAAGTTCGTATTTTAATTTCACGAAGCCTCCAATATGCCAGAGAAACAATCTGACTGTTAATTCAGAACCTTAGGCCAAACAAAAGTTCAGTCTAGTGGGTTCTATGAGGAGCGGTCGCGTATTCCTTGCGAGAGATTAGACAGACACCCTGCCCGACTCCTAGCTTACTGCTAGCACCCGTAAATTCTAATGTATATCGTTTATAACTAGCTTAAATTAGCTTGTTTTCTTATTGATGAACATGGCATCACCGTAGCTGAAGAAACGATATTCGCTCTTCACTGCGTGATCGTATGCGCCCATCACGTTGTCGTAACCTGCAAATGCACTCACCAACATAATCAGTGTTGATTCTGGCAAGTGGAAGTTGGTAATCAAGCAATCCACCAACTGGTATTCATAGCCAGGGAAGATGAAGATTTCTGTATCACCAAAGAAAGGAACGAGCTCAGTGCCTTTCTTCAATGCATCTTGAGCTGCACTTTCTAGTGAGCGTACTGATGTTGTACCAACAGCAATAATACGGCCGCCACGGGCTTTTGCTGCAGCTACGGCGTCAACCACTTCTTGCGACACTTCAACGTACTCAGCATGCATGTGGTGATCGTTAATATTATCAACTTTTACTGGCTGGAACGTACCAGCACCAACATGAAGCGTCACGTAAGCAAACTCAACACCTTTTTCTTTCATGTCAGCCATTAGCTTGTCATCAAAGTGAAGGCCTGCTGTTGGCGCTGCAACCGCACCCGGCTTTTCATTATAGACAGTCTGGTAGCGCTCTTTATCTGCATCTTCATCAGGACGATCGATGTAAGGAGGCAGTGGCATGTGACCAACACTGTTAAGAATCTCTAAAACGCTTTGATCAGATGTGAAATGGATTTCGAATAACGCATCGTGACGCGCCACCATTTCAGCTTCATATTCATCGTTCTCACCAAGGAACAACTTGGTACCCGGCTTCGGTGATTTAGAACAACGAACATGCGCAAGAATGCTTTTCTCATCAAGCATACGTTCAACCAGCACTTCAAGCTTACCGCCTGATGCCTTGCGACCAAATACACGAGCTGGAATCACTCGAGTGTTATTGAAAACAACAAGATCGCCTGGCTCAACCAAGTCTAAAACGTCTTTAAACGAACCATCAGCTAGGTTACCGCTGTTGCCATCTAATTTAAGCAGGCGGCTTGCTGTGCGCTCCTCTTGAGGGTAGCGAGCAATGAGTTCATCTGGTAGGTCAAAGTGAAAATCTGAAACTTGCATTTGTCTAGTCTTGTCTTAGTTGATGAGATTTGTGCCGTTGACGAATCATAAATCGTAGTTGCTGGATAATCGTTACGGTAAGTCAATCGTCACCAGAAACACATCGCAAACACGACTAAAAATTTCGCAGTGGGCTAGTATAGGCACACGAGCCGCAATAGCAAGGTTTACAGCACTGGATTATTGTAAAGAGGCGTAAAATAATGCGACTGATTCACCTCCTCAAGCTAAAGAATTAGTTGCATAAAACTCACCCAAGAATGCGTCAGATCTCAGTTATTTTTTGGATAAAAAACTATAGTAATAGCAACAAATAAAAAAGAAGGAGGTTCGTATGATCAAGGTTGAAGATATGATGACTCGCAACCCTCATACCCTATTGCGCTCACACTCACTGGCCGATGCTAAGCACATGATGGAAGCACTTGATATCCGCCATATTCCGGTCGTCGATTCCGACAGGCAACTACTAGGTGTCGTCACACAACGAGACGTTCTCGCCGCTCAAGAATCCAGCCTACAAAACATCCCACAAGCTCAATCTTTTACTCTTGCTACTCCCCTCAACGACATCATGCACAAAAGTGTTATGTCGGTAGAGCTGCGTGCAGGATTAAAAGAATCGGCTATCTACATGCAGAAACATAAAGTGGGCTGTTTACCTGTCGTAGAAAACCACGAACTAGTAGGCATTATTACAGACAGCGATTTTGTCACGATAGCGATCAATTTACTGGAGCTGCAAGAAGAAGTAGAGCCAGAAGAAGCAGAAGTAGAGTAACGCTCGGAATTGATATAAAGAAGAGCGGCCAATTCAGCCGCTCAGAGGGATTGTTGTCGCAGCGGATTATTATAGAAGCTCAGATACCACATCCGCTAATTGATGGAATGTCTCACGACGCGAAGAGCTTGGTCGCCACACAAGGCCGATGTCGCGGTACGCTTGCTGACCAGGAGGATCGATCACAACGAGATTCTGGTTTTCCAATAAACCGTGGTCGATCGCCATTTGCGGAATAAAGGTGGTTCCTAAACCATTGGCCACCATTTGCACCAATGTGTGAAGGCTCGTCGCAGTGAACGGGTTGATCTTCTCTTTATCCGTTAACTTACAAGCCGACACAGCATGCTCGGTTAAGCAATGCTCGTTCTCCAACAAAAATACAGATTCGTCTGGCAGGTCATCGTATTTAATCGGAACGCGAATACCATCAGCTTGATTGCGACTGATCACCATCCGGAAAGGGTCTTGCCCAACAACTTGGCTTTCCATATTGTCGATATCGACAGGCAAAGCCAGAATCAGCACATCTAAGTCTCCATGACGCAGCGCAGCCAATAGGTTGGTCGTTGTGTCTTCACGTAACAGCAAATTTAATTGTGGAAAGCGCTGGTTGGCTTCCTGTACCAAATCGCACAAAAGGAACGGCGCTATAGTAGGAATACACCCGACTCGCAGCTGCCCTTGCATCGCATCCCCGTTACATAGATTTCCAAGCTCTACGAGATCTTGTCCTTTCGCTAGTAGCTCTCGACCGTGCTTGACCACCAGCTCACCTGCTTGCGTGAAAACTAGCGGGCTCTTTTTATCTTTCTTCTCATAAAGCGGGCAACCAATGAGTTCCTCTAGGTTTTGAATGCCTTTACTTAACGTAGATTGACTGACGAAACAGCGATCAGCGGCATCACTGAAATGACGAGTTTCGTGAAGAGTAACAAGATAGTGAAGTTGCTTAAGACTTGGCCATTTATTCATGAAATTACTTTGTAATATGAGTAGGATAAGTTACGTAAAGGTCATAAGACCTAAGGACAGGACAAAGAATAAGCTTATCGCTTTTTTCGATTAACTTAATCTATTTAATTCGCTTTTTTCTATAGTACCGATTGTACTATAGTTTGTCGCGTAGAAACGGAGCCCAAACAAAGATGTGTTGGGCCAACTAATTTTTTAGGAGATTCCAAAATGGTACTAGTAGGTCGTCAAGCCCCTGACTTTACTGCAGCAGCTGTTCTAGGTAACGGTGAGATCGTTGATAACTTCAACTTCGCAGAATTCACTAAAGGTAAGAAAGCTGTAGTTTTCTTCTACCCACTAGACTTCACTTTCGTTTGTCCTTCAGAGCTAATCGCTTTCGACAACCGTCTAGAAGATTTCCAAGCTAAAGGCGTTGAAGTAATCGGTGTTTCTATCGATTCACAATTCTCTCACAACGCATGGCGTAATACTGCTATCGCTGACGGCGGTATCGGTCAAGTTAAATACCCTCTAATTGCTGACGTTAAGCACGAGATCTGCAAAGCATACGATGTTGAGCACCCAGAAGCAGGCGTTGCTTTCCGTGGTTCTTTCCTAATCGACGCTGACGGTCTTGTACGTCACCAAGTAGTTAACGATCTTCCACTAGGTCGTAACATCGACGAAATGCTACGCATGGTAGACGCACTAAACTTCCACGAGAAGAACGGTGAAGTTTGTCCTGCACAATGGGAAGAAGGTAAATCAGGTATGGACGCATCTCCAAAAGGTGTTGCAGCATTCCTATCTGAGCACGCTGACGACCTAAGCAAGTAATTATCTCTTAAGCCCGAACTCAACGCGGGTTAATGGTTGGAAGACTCTCTATAAAGAGACATAAAGCATAAGCTAATAGCGCAAAGCGCACCGCCAATCAGTTAAGAAGTAAAGTCCTATTAAAAGCCCGAAGTTAACGCTTCGGGCTTTTTGTTTTCTCCCTAGACTGTTTCTTATATACATAATTGAGGTAGTTCTAAACCCAAACTTTACCTCTATTTTCCTCCGCTACAACCTATTCATGTCCGTATCTAGATTGCTATTATTTCATCAGTATCTTTTTGAACGGATAAACAAGATGAACACCGAAATTGAAGTCTGTATCGATAACTTAGAATCTCTTCATAACGCACTATCTGGTGGCGCGAATCGAATTGAGCTTTGCTCTTCATTGGCACTTGGCGGATTAACTCCAAGCTTCGGAATGATGAAGCAAGCGGCAATAATTTCGTCCGTTCCTGTCTACGCTATGATAAGACCAAGACAAGGCGATTTCATTTTCAATAACGACGATATGCTCTGTATGCTTGAAGATATTGAAGCTTGTGCAAATGCAGGATTGGATGGGGTCGTACTTGGTGTGTTAGCGCCGAACGGAAGTATCGATATGCCAAAAATGCAACAACTGGCTGACAAAGCGCACTCGTTAAAGCTTGGGATTACCTTCCACAGAGCCATCGATCAAAGCTCTGATTTCCAAGCAGCATTAGAACAAATCATTACACTTGGATGCGAAAGAGTCCTGACATCAGGGCTTGCTGCTAATGCTGAGCAAGGTATCGATGTATTGGCTGCAATGGTCAAACAAGCCGATGGACGAATTGATATCATGGCGGGGGCTGGCGTTAACGCTGCGAATGCTAAAATGATTCAAAGCGCTACCCAAGTACCTGCTCTTCACCTTTCAGGTAAATCAACAAGACCGAGCCTAATGGAAAACAACTCGAGTGCTCAAATGGGCAATGATGATATTGATGATTATCAGATCCCAGTGACAGATGCGAGTAAGATATCTGATGTGAGAGCCGCCCTCACCGCTTAGGGCAATAATCGCCAGCATAAATCCAGAGAACCTCGCTGACTAATCTAACTGACTGACGTATATTAGATTTAATAGCGCAGAAAATTTTCATGGATAGATATGGCTAAAGACTTATTCAGCTCTCTTGATTTAAACCTGTTACGAACATTTCTGATTGTTTATCAAGAACAAAACACCAGAAAGGCTGCGGAGCGTTTATTCGTTTCTCAGCCAGCGGTTAGCCAAGCCCTGCAAAAGCTAAGACACCACTTCAACGATGACCTTTTCGTTAAAGTTCATGGTGGCTTACAAGCCACCGCATTTAGCGAAGAGCTAGCGAATGAAATCTCACCTCATTTAGATGGTTTGAAAACCGCAATTAACTCCTCAAATACCTTTGACCCAAAGCAAATTGACAACCCAATAAAAATTGCGTTGTCCCCCGCGGTATTATCATGTTTATCAGGGGTTCTCTACAAAATCATCAAGCATCAAGCTCCAAACTGTGAGTTAGAATTAACTAGCTGGACAACATCCTCAGTTGAAGACATACAAAAAGGAAAGATCTTTTTAGGCGTTGCTTATCAACTACCTAATGTCTCAAAAGAAATTTATATTCAAAAGCTCGTTGAGCTTGATGGACGGCTATTTGTAAGAAAAGACCATCCAGTAAAAAAATCAATTGTCACCCCACAAGATTTGGCTGGCTATGAGATTGCATCACTAATATCACCAGGGTGGAACGATAACTTTAGTCAAGCTTCACGAATATTAGAAACCCACTCGATTCCTCATCGCGTTGGATTTCGTTCTGAAATGGTATCAGCTCTTGTTGATGTTCTGCTTAATTCTGATATGTACATGCCACATTCCAACCTCTTTTCTATCCATAACTATCCCAACCTGAGAGCTATTGATATTGACATCGCGAGCGAACTAAAAATGGTTGGAGTATATAGCCATATCCATACAAAGAATCGTAATAGCCCTCTTCATATGTGGCTCTGCGATGTTGTTCAGCAAGCACTAAACGAACAGATTAATAAGTAGTGCTTATTACAATTATACAAAATACTACTTAGCCTAAAAATAAAACACTGTTTAATATTAGCCCTATCAAAACGGATACTGAACTACGAAGGATCGTGCAGTTAAGTTAACCCTAAATAGAGACTAATATGAAAATTGCACTTACTACCCTAATTTCAGCTTCACTACTTTCTGTTCCAGTTCTTGCAAACAACTTTGACAGCCAACACCGTGTGGGTATCGGTTACAACCAAACTCAAGTAGACGATTGGCTAACCGATGACACAGTTGATTGGGGTAACGGTATCAAACTTGAATATGGTTATGAATTTAACCGTATCGTAGGTATCAACGTTTCTTACGCAACGAATAGCGATGACGAAAACGTTGAAGGTATAAAAGCCGAGATCGATGGTTACAAATTCCAAGTTGATGCTGATATCGGTTATAAATTTGAATTAGATGGCTTCTCTTTGAAACCTTATGGTGTTCTGGGCCTAGCTCGTCAAAGTGAAGATAATTCAATTAGCATCCTAGACAAGAAGTGGACTGAATCATACAACGATACCAGCTTCGTTGTTGGCCTAGGTGGTCGAGCTGAATTCGGGCCACACCTATACACCGACATGCGCTTTGAATTCGCGAGCTACGATGACGTAGATTACGACACATTCTCATGGACTGTCGGTTACCGCTTCTAATAGATTGAAAAAGCCAGCGTCTAAGCTGGTTTTTTACAATCAGTCAATTGCTGGGTTTTAACACCTCATCAAAGTTGACTCACTTTTGAACAATTCTCAAATCAAAATTCATTGCAGCCACGGACGGTTAATTGCTTTAGGTATTTTTATGAAGATAAAAACTTCCCTGCTTTTACTATCTACCCTTTCTACTTCCGTTTCAGCAAGTGCTCTTCATTTATCCCCGGAACTAAAAATTGGCTCTTATCATGGCTTCGGAATGCAGGCGGGCATCACCGATGTGGCAAATTTAGGTGCCGTTTACCTTAGCTATTCTCACCTTTGGTATGACAGCGATCGATATGACGAAACGGTTGATGCGTATCGTGTTGGTATACAAAACATGTTTGGAAGAAACCAAATCCACGGCTTTCAGGCTGAGATTGGTGTGGCAAGTTATGACGGTACAAAAACGCGCTCAGGCGAAGTAGAAGAGAAAACAACACATGGTATAAGCCTCGGTGGTGCCTACGTTTACCAAGCGACACCAATGCTTGGATTACGTGCTGGTGTTGATATGAATATTTTTGATCACAACAAAACCTTTGTGCCTTACGACACAACGGTCAATTTCAATCTTGGTGCCATTATTAGCTTCTAAAGATAAACGCTATTTTAGTGCGTCATCAAGGCTTTGATCGCCGAGGTGACGTACATCTTTACCCTTCACAAAGTAAATAATGTATTCGCAGATATTCTGGCAGCGGTCTCCGACTCGCTCGATCGCACGAGCTGACCACATCACCTGCAAAATATTGGGAATGTTCTTAGGATCTTCCATCATATAGGTCATTAACTGACGAATAACGGCCTCGTACTCCGCATCCAACTTATCATCAAGCTTGTGAACTTCTGCTGCTGCATCAACATCCATACGAGCAAAAGCATCTAATACTTGGTGAAGCATGGTGATTGCCTGACGGCAAAGGGGCTCTAACGAAACATGGAATTTCTGCTCTTTGGTTGAAGGGATCTCAATAGCACCTTGCGCAATTTTAGAAGCAACATCGCCAATACGTTCCAGATCGGTAATCGTTTTGATGATCGCCATAATCAAACGCAGATCTTTCGCTGTCGGCTGACGCTTTGCAATAATTCGAGTACACGCCTCATCAATCGACACTTCCATCGCATTAACTTTATGGTCATCACGAATCACTTTTTTAGCCAATTCAACATCGTCTTTATGAAGCGCCTGCATTGCAAACGAGAGTTGCTGCTCCACTAACCCGCCCATGGTCAATACATGAGTACGGATCGACTCTAACTCGACATTGAATTGCCCTGAAATGTGGCGACCGAAATGCATACTTGCTCCTTGAAAGAAATGAAGAAAGCCATTTTTGTAGAGTGACTTAGCTCTAGATGACACCTTTGTAGAGGTTAGCCATATCTACCAGTAATGTAGTCTTCCGTCTGGTTTTTCAATGGAGACGTAAAAATTGAGTCCGTATCTGAGTACTCGATCAATTTTCCCATATGAATAAATGCAGTATGGTCACTTACACGCGCGGCTTGTTGCATGTTGTGGGTAACAATCACCACTGTGTATTGCGTTTTTAGATCGTTGATCAACTCTTCAATCGTCAAAGTAGAAATCGGATCGAGTGCCGATGTCGGCTCATCTAACAACAGCACTTCAGGCTCAATCGCAACCGCACGAGCGATAACCAAACGCTGCTGTTGACCGCCAGATAAACCAAAAGCATTCTCATGCAACCGATCTTTCACTTCATCCCATAACGCAGCAGCGCGCAGAGAGCGTTCAACCGCATCATCAAGGTCTCGGCTGTTGCTAACGCCTTGTAGCCTCAAGCCATAAACCACATTCTCATAGATAGATTTAGGAAAAGGGTTTGGACGCTGGAATACCATACCCACACGGCGTCGTAAGGTCGCAACATCCACCTTAGGGTGATAGACGTTCTTGCCATGAAGCTTCACTTTCCCGGAAACCTTACAGCCTTCAACAAGATCGTTCATGCGATTAATGCAGCGCAGCAGAGTCGACTTACCACACCCAGAAGGGCCGATAAACGCCGTCACCTGCCCCTTCGGGATCTGCATCGAGATATCATCAAGTGCTTGGCTCTCTTTATAGTAAAGATTTAGCCCTTCGATCGAGATAGCAATTTGCTCATCCTTCAGATTGTGAACATCAAGTGGTGCTTGGTAACCCAAGGTTTCATTAATCGAGAACATCTAATCTTGTCCTAAGGTTCGGTATTTTTCACGCAAGTTATTACGGATATTGATGGCTGTTAAGTTCAACCCAACAATCACCGTAACCAATAAAAATGAAGTCGCATACACTAAAGGTCGTGCCGCTTCGATATTAGAGGTTTGAAAACCAACATCATAGATATGAAAGCCTAAATGCATGAACTTTCTATCTAAGTGTAAATACGGAAACTGACCATCGACTGGCAAGCTAGATGCCAATTTAACAACACCCACCAGCATAAGTGGTGCAACTTCCCCCGCGGCTCTCGCGATTGCCAAAATTAAACCAGTGATAATCGCTGGGCTTGCCATCGGTAAAACAATGCGCCAAAGCGTCTCAAATTGAGTCGCACCAAGCGCTAATGAACCGTGCCTCACTGCACTAGGAATGCGCGTTAAGCCCTCTTCAGTGGTTACGATAACGACTGGAAGCGTCAAGACCGCTAAGGTTAGTGCTGACCAAAGTAGACCCGGCGTACCAAATGTCGGTGCTGGCAATCGCTCTGCATAGAACAACGTATCAATCGAGCCACCAATGGTATAGACGAAAAAGCCTAAACCAAAAACGCCATACACAATCGACGGTACACCCGCCAAGTTAATCACGGCGATACGAATTAAACGTGTTAGTGCGTTGTTTTTTGCGTATTCATGAAGATATATCGCAGCGACTACCCCAAGAGGCATCACGACGATCGACATGAGAATAACCAACAGTACTGTGCCAAAAATAGCAGGAAACACACCGCCTTCAGAGTTTGAGTCTCGCGGATTCTCTGATAAGAACTTCCAAACTTGTTTGCCCCAGTGCCCAACCTTTTCTAGGTAAGACATATTATTCGGGTACCAATAATCCAGAATGTGACTTAGCGAGATCTCGACCAGCTCGCCTGTCATATCCTCAACCAGCAAGCTTTCGACATTAAGCTGCGTTCTAAGGTGCTCAAGCTTAACTTCGGCTTCATCCAACTGGCGATTTAATTCCAGTTTAGTTTGAGTATAGGTTGTAAGGTATTCATCGCTCACTGACTCATTGAGTTCAAGCTTACGCTTTTCTAAGCGCAGGTTTTCCAATTGCCAGCTGATATTGCGTATTTCTTGGTTCACAACACGCGACGTTTCTTTACGTAACGTATCAGCGAACGCCAAACCTTGTTCGAGCTTTTGGTCTATGTTCGAGTCAAAAGTGCCAGAAGCAGTTTTAAAACCCACCGGCTTACCAAAGAAGTAGCCACCTCGACTTCGTTCAATCACAACCCAATCAAGCGGGGTGGTGGGTTCACGTAAGTTAACATCCAGAATAGAAACAAAGTCCGCAGGGTACAGTTCTCTGTTGGCAACTTTGATGCTTAAGCGCTGTATTAGCCCAGTCGACAAATTTTGAGGTGACAAGAGATCATGGACTTGTGGAACTTGCTCTATCGGGATGTATTTTCGTTCATATAACTGACCAACCAATACATCTTGTTTTGATACGGTTTCGTCAAGATCGACCACTAGCGATAAGTCTTTGGAATCAACTTGCCATTGGTACAAAGGTGCGGGCCAAAAATAGGTTAAGCCCTTCCAACCAATCAGCAGCATTAGACCAAGAACAGAAAGCATACTTATGCTCACCGCCCCACCCGTTAGCCAGATCCACGGAGAGCCCGATTTAACCCAAGATAATAATGACTTCAGTTTATTCATCATGATCGACCTTGCTCTTGACGTACTGAAATCAAAGATCCACAAAGATCTTGAGATTCGCTAGCCAAACCACTAAAAGCCATTGATACACATTGAGACAAACCTTTAAAACTACAGCGCACGATATTTATCTCTCAGTCTTTGTCTAACCCACTCAGCAACTGAGTTCACCGCGAATGTAAAGATAAACAGCAAGAGTGCAGCCAAGAACAGCAAGCGGAAATGAGAACCGCCCACTTCTGATTCTGGTAGCTCAACAGCAATCGTTGCCGATAAGGTTCTCATCCCTTCCAAAATATTCCAGTCAAGAATTGGAGTGTTACCTGTCGCCATCAAGACGATCATGGTTTCGCCAACCGCTCGACCTAGGCCCATCATAACCGCTGAAAAGATACCTGGACTCGCCGTCAATAACACCACATAAATAAGCGTCTGCCACGCCGTCGCACCCAACGCTAATGAGCCATCAGATAAATGTTTAGGTACAGAGAAAATAGCGTCTTCAGCAATAGTGAAAATCGTTGGGATGACCGCAAAGCCCATAGCAAAACCAACCACCAGCGCATTGCGTTGGTCAAAGTCGATGCCATAGCTGGCCAAGAAGGTACGAATATCACCACCAAACAATAAGGCTTCAATGTTGCTTCCACCAGCAAACACAGCAACTACTGTAACCACCAATACTGGAATCAATATCAGCGCGTGCCAACCATTAGAGAAGCGACCCGTTACCATCTTCGGTAAACAGAACCAAACAAGTCCAGTCAACAGTGTGCTCAGTGGTAATAACACCATTAATGAGAAGACAGCTGTTAAATGTGTCTCAACGATTGGAGCAAACCAAAGCCCAGCCAAGAATCCGATGATCACGGTCGGAAGAGCTTCCATCAGCTCTATCGAAGGCTTCACGACTCTTCGCATGCGTGGAGACATAAAGTAAGCGGTGTAAATAGCTCCGAGCACAGCAACCGGCACGGCAAACATCATCGCAAACAGAGCGGCTTTGATAGTACCGAATGTGATAGGTACTAAACTGAATTTCTCTTCAAAGTCATCATTCGCCGAGGTTGATTGCCAAACGTATTGCGGTTCAGGGTAACTTTCATACCAGACCTTTTGCCAAAGCGATGAGAATGAGATTTGTGGGTATTCATTATCGACTTTAGCCACACTGATGGTGCCATCAATCAAAGTCGCCAGATGCAGTTCATTAGCAGACATAGCGGCTAGTTGTGGTGATTTATCAAAGGCTCGTTCAAACAAAGACAGCTTTTCACTGGTCGTATAGTGGCTTTGTAATGTGCCGTTCTTATAGAAGCTATAAAAACCCTTTCTATAAGTATCAGGAAGAATAAATTGCACTTGTTCAGCAAGTTGGAAGTCTCGAATATGGGTCAGGCTACGTTTTTCATTTTTGAGTACATCGAACCATTGAGAAACCTGTCCGTCCTCATGCGTAACCAACAACGAGTATGCACCAGAAAGTAAATCGATGCTTTTCACGGAATGTTTCGCATCATTCAAGCTAAGATCAATCACTTCACGAACATCAAAACCGTTATCTGATAGTTTCAAAACAACCAAATCCGATTGTGCTCGTAGGTATAAAGTTTGCCCATCAGGTGTGACAAGCAGTTGCTGTTGCAAGCCCAGCTTATCCGATAGCCATTGGCTCTTCTGAAAAACATACTGACCAGTAAGGTCACTCTGATACCACTTAACCAAGACTCGTTGGTCACTTAACTGCGCGGCAACCGTAATCCCACGTCCATTCTTAGAGAACGCGAATTTGTCGATCGTCGCCCCATTTGAGGGTTCATCATTTAAAAATGGTTCTGGGAGATCGATTTGCTCAATTTTAGGATCGGCTTCACTGCCCTTTTGCAGCACAGGCGCACTATACTCAGGATAGAAAAAAGTAAGGTTGCTTGCACTATCGGCAAAGGCAAACCAGTTTTCTGATGGGGTATTTCGAGAGAAGGCAACAGGATTGGCTAAAACATTTCGCTCAAAGTAAGAGTGTGTATTTTGAGACTCTAAATCCCAAAACTGCACCAAGCCAGATTTTTCGATAGTAAATGCATGCTGACCGTATTCATCAACAGATAAGGCGATAGGCTTTTCTACAGCAACGGTCTTTACGGCTTGGTCTGTCTCTAAACCAGTATCAGAAAACACCGGTAAAATGACCATCGCCAAGTAAACAAAGATCAATACCAGAGCAGCTAGAACACTGACGGCACCACATGTCACTGAAAAACGGACGAGACGATCTTTCAACCATCTTTTTTTGTCGCGCTCTTTCAATGAAAATTGGGCTGATGCCATCTGTTTATCTACCTTTTTTTAGCTACTGACATAATATGTACGTTAGATGACAATTATATTACAAGTTACGTTAAACAACTGAAACTAATAACAAGTTTGTTAGCCATATTTCTTAAAGTAAGATCATAGATTTTGTGAATTTTGCCATTCTAATTTAAAGTAATCAGCTCTATAGCCAGTACTCAAGGATTCTCATCTCGATGGAAAAAGACTATGTCACAAAAGAACTTAGCTGGTTATCCTTCAACGAAAGAGTGCTCCAAGAAGCGGCAGATAAGTCAGTCCCCTTAATCGAAAGAGTTCGTTTTTTAGGTATTTACTCGAAAAACCTCGATGAGTTTTACAAAGTCCGATTTGCTGATGTGAAGCGAAAGATCTTACTTCAAGATCCACAGCTAACCTCCAACTCGCCGAAAAGCCTACTGACTAAAATGCAGAGCAAAGCAAGCAAGCTCGATGCTCAATTCCATGAGCTGTATAACGACTTGCTATTGGAATTGGTACGCAATCGTATTTTTCTGGTCAACGAACAACAAATCAGCGAAGAACAAAGTGGCTGGATAAAAAAGTACTTTAAGAAAAAAGTGCTGCCACACTTAACTCCGATTCTCTTGAACGAAGATAGCCAGTTACTTAATATTCTCAAAGATGAACAAAGTTACTTAGCCATCGACATCGAGCGTGATGCATCATCTCAATATGTCTTACTCGAAATCCCATCAGAAGCACTCCCTCGATTTGTTAAGTTACCGGAAACTTCGGGTTCGCAGCGTACAACTTTGATCTTGTTAGATAATATAGTTCGATTTTGTTTGGATGACTTACTTAAAGGATTCTTTGAGTATGACTCATTGCGTTGTTTTGCGATAAAAATGACACGTGATGCCGATTATGATCTGCAAGAGGACAATGAAAATAACCTATTAGAATCGATGTCTTTAGGTTTAGAACAGCGCTTAACGGCACTGCCGATACGTCTGATCTATGAATCTGAAATGCCAACTGAAATGCTCAACTTCTTACAAGTCAGACTTAAACTGTCTGACTATGACAGTGTCATCGCAGGTGGTCGCTATCATAACTTCAAACATTTCTCTGAGTTCCCAAGCCTTAACCGACGTGATTTAGTTAATCGTCCTCTACCCGCGATTAAGTGCGCGCATTTCAGCCATTACCCAAACTATTTCGAAGCGATCAAAGCTCGCGACATCTTACTGCATTATCCTTATCACACCTTTAGTCACATCACTGAACTGGTTAGGCAGGCTTCCTTTGACCCGAAGGTAACCTCCATCAAAATAAACGTTTACCGTGTTGCGGAAGGCTCAAAACTCCTCAGCTCGATCATCGATGCGGCGCACAATGGCAAAAAGGTCACTGTGGTTGTCGAGCTGCAAGCACGCTTTGATGAGCAAGCCAACATTCAATGGACCAAGAAACTTCAAGAAGCGGGTGTAAAAGTCATCCATGGCATCCCAAGTTTGAAGATCCATTCCAAGTTGCTGCTCATCAAACGAAAAGAAGGCAAGCATACCGAGCATTATGCCCATATTGGCACTGGCAACTTCCATGAAGTTACAGCGCGCGTGTATACCGATTTTTCTCTGCTCACTGCGAATGAAGATTTGACTCAAGAGGTGAGACAAGTCTTTAAGTATATTGAAAACCCTTATCAAAAGTCCCAGTTCAAGCAACTGATTGTGTCACCAAAGAATACTAGAAAACGTCTGTACCAATTGATAGATAATGAAATACAAAACGCGATAGAAGGTAAACCTGCAAGCATCACTCTAAAACTCAACAACTTGGTCGATCGAGAGATCATTGAAAAGCTCTATCAGGCTAGCCAAGCCAATGTAAAAGTGAGAATGGTCATTCGCGGCATGTGCTCTCTTGTCCCTGGCATACCCAACATCAGTGATCATATTGAGATAGTCAGTGTGGTCGATCGTTTCCTCGAACATCCGAGAGTGATGATATTTGGTAACGCTGGAAAGCCGAAGGTCTATATATCTTCCGCTGACTGGATGACACGAAATTTTGATCACCGCATCGAAGTTGCAGCTCCAATTTTAGATCCAAAGATCAAGCAAACCATTATCGATATCACCGAGTTTCATTTCGATGACAGCAACAAAGCTCGAGTGCTAGACCAAGCGATGAGCAACTCTTACACACAACCACCAGCAAACCTACTTGATTACCCGACGTCACAACTCTCCACTTACCACTATATTAAACGTATGGAGAAACTTGCTCGCAAGAAGTACAAACAAGAGAAGAAATCATGCCGCTAATTGATAACAAACATTCTCGATGTATTGCCGCTATCGACTTGGGTTCGAACAGCTTTCACATGGTGGTTGCCCGAGTATTCGATCAACACCTGCAATTAGTCAGCAGGCACAAACAGAAAGTGAGATTAGGTGATGGATTGGATGAACGTAACGTCCTATCTGAAAGCGCTATCGAGCGAGGCCTAGAATGCCTCAAGGTGTTCGCAGAACGACTGGCGGATTTTGAGCTTGATGATGTCAGAGTTGTTGCGACTCATACCCTAAGAAAAGCCAAAAACGCTAAAGACTTCTTAGAGCAAGCCAAGCCACTGTTTCCTTTTCCAATAGAGATCATTTCCGGTCAAGAAGAAGCTCGAATAATCTATAACGGAGCAGAACACACTCAAACCGCTTCTGAATCTAAGTTGGTTATTGATATCGGTGGAGGGAGTACGGAACTCGTCGCCGGACAAGGCTTTACTCCTCTAATTATGCGCAGTTTACCGATGGGATGCGTCAACTTCACTCAACGTTTCTTTGCTGACGAAGGGCTAACTTCGCGACACTTCTCAGATGCTTATACCGCAGCTACTCGTCTATTGATGCCATTGATTGAAGAATACACAAAAGCCCCTTGGGAAATCGCTTTTGGCTCATCTGGTACCACGAAATCAATAAAAGAAGTACTCATTGGCTTAGGGTTCACCGATGGTCTCATTACGCCCCAACGCCTGTCCTATTTAAAGAATCACTTATGTGAGTTTTCATCATCCAACACCGTAAATCTTTCAGGCTTAAGTGATGAGAGAAAGCCTGTGTTTGCTGCAGGCGTCACCATTCTTTCAGCAGCAATGGATACGCTAGACATCAAGGAGTTACATTTTTCTGATGGTGCCCTGAGAGAAGGCGTTCTTTATGACATGGAGGATAGGTTTAAAGATATTGATATTCGAACAAGAACTGCCGAAACGCTCGTCTCTCGATACCATGTAGACGTAACTCATGGCGAGAAAGTGAAAGTGCTCGCTCTTTCATTGCTGAAACAAGTACAGCCTCAAGTGACAACTGCGGTCACTAATGAGCTGTATGATCTGCTTGGTTGGGCTGCAGTACTTCATGAGGTAGGACAAAGCATTGCATTCCAAGGCTATCACCGCCATTCGGCTTATCTGCTTAAGCATACGACAATGCCAGGCTTTAATACTGAGCAACAACGCCTTATATCAGTATTGGTTCGCTATCAAAGAAAAGCGCTCAAACTACAAGATTTGCCGGAACTTTCTCTGTTTACTCAGCAACAAGTCACCCTGCTGATTCGTATATTGAGACTCGCTATCTTACTCAACCGTCAGCGAAATCAAGCACTGGCACCAGACGTGACTCTAACGATTGAACAACAGGATAACTGGGAATTGAAAGGAACTAACAGCGATTGGTTGGCCCAAAACCAACTGCTTGATTATGAGCTCAGAGAAGAGCAACAACGTTGGCAAAATGCAGGATGGTCGTTAAAGCTAAAATAACGAACAGTCAAAATTAAAACAGCCTGCGACGCGCAAGCTGTTCATACGTTTCTTATCTAAGTTTATCGCAGCCTGAATTAGAGCCCGACTTTTGCCAACTCTTGCTCTGCGAACTCAGACGGTATTGCTAAATAGCCATCTTTCTCTACAAGTTCTTGTCCCTGCTTTGAGAATACAAAAGTAAGGAACTCTCTCTCAACCGGAGAAAGTGGTTTATCCGGATGCTTATTCACATACACATAGAGAAAACGAGATAGAGGGTAATCACCACTCAAGATATTCTCACGCGTAGGCTCAACATAATTAGAGCCGTGCTCTGCAATAGGAATCAGCTTAACACCTGCTACGCGGTAGCCAATGCCCGAGTAGCCAATCCCACTGATGGATGAAGCGACCGACTGAACGACTGAAGCCGAACCAGGTTGCTCATTCACACGATTTTTAAAGTCACCGCCGCACAGTGCATTCTGTTTGAAGTATCCATAAGTCCCCGATACAGAATTGCGACCGAACAATTGGAATCGATGTTTCGCCCATGGCTGATCGATTCCGAGATCTTGCCAGTTATTGAGGGGCCTTGTTGCTCCGCAGCGTAATGTCTCAGAAAAAATGCCATCAATCTGACGAAAGTTAAGCCCCTCAATAGGGTTATCACGATGCACAAAAAGCCCAATCGCATCGATAGCAACTCGCAGTGCTGTTGGCTTATATCCATGCTCCCTTTCAAATGCTTCAATTTCTCGCAGGCGCATCGGACGACTCATTGGCCCTAGATGTGCAGTCCCTTCGGTTAAGGCTGGAGGAGCAGTAGAAGAACCCGATGCTTGGACTTGAGCGTTAACATTTGGGTAGTAGGACTTGAACTCTTCCACCCATAACGTCGTCATACCCGCTAAGGTATCCGAACCGACCGATAATAAGCTCCCAGAAATTCCCGGAACCTTAGAATAATCAGGAAGAGAATCGACACCCTGTTCGGCATGCACAGGGTTAACTAAAGCAAACGCTAATAATGAGCTGACTGGAAAATGCATCCTGCGTATCGAACAACTCATGATACGGTCAGTCGATTTGGTAAAGTAAAATGGAAACGACTGCCGACGCCCACTTCACTTTGAATTTCGAGATGTGAATCGTGGTGGCTAAGCGCATGCTTTACAATCGCTAATCCAAGACCACTACCACCGGTATCACGAGAGCGGGCTTTATCTACACGATAGAAGCGCTCTGTGAGTCGATGTAAGTGTTGAGGCTCAATACCATCACCAGTATCTGACACATCTAAGCACGCGCCTTGGCTGGTTTGATACCAACGCACTTTGACCGTTGCACCTGCGGGTGTGTATTTAACCGCGTTATAAACCAAATTCGATATCGCACTTCTCAATTGGTCTTCATCGGCAAGAACTCGTAGGCTCTTATCGATATCAAACTCAAGCTTATGTTCGCGCTCACCGCTAAGGCTCGCCGCTTCTTTCTCAAGAACCTCAAGCATCGCCGGAACGTTGACCACTTCATCCAACTCATGCATTGGCGCCGCTTCAATTTTCGAAAGCGTGAGTAGTTGATTAACCAAACTGTTCATTCGATTGAGCTGCTCAGTCATTACGCCATGCGCCTTGGTCCACATTGGGCCAACGATCATGTCTGGATCTTCGGTCATTTCAAGGTAACCTTGAAGGACGGTCATCGGCGTACGCAATTCATGAGAAACGTTAGCGAAGAAGTTACGGCGCATGCCTTCTAACTGCTTAAGCTGGGTCACATCACGTACCACCATCAGGTGTTCACCCTCGGTATACGGCACAATACGCAGCTCGAGCATACGCTCCACATTCAATGGAGAAGGCATCTCTAATGGCTCAGAGAAATCTTGCTTATTAAGGTACTTAATAAAATCTGGAGTACGAATCAAATTCGAGATCGGTTGACCTGAATCATCTGGCCAACGAAAGCCCAGCAAATACTGAGCTAGCTTGTTACACCAAACGATATTGCCTTCACCGCGAAATACCACAACGGCATCGGGAAGCGATTCTGCACCGTTACGGAAACGGCGGATAAGGTTAGTCAGTTCTTTGCGTTTGCGACGCTGTCTCTGCTGCATACGATAAATACCGTTAAACAGAGATTCCCAGTTCCCAGAGCCTGAAGGTGGAGTTAGACGCTTCTCATCCCACAGCCATGCGGACAAACGCATTTGGTTGTGTAGATGCCAGCCGAGCTGCAATACCGTAGCAGCCAGCAGCAACCAAGGTAGGTAACCGAATATCCATCCGACTAAAACCCATGGTGCGTAAAAAAAAGCCAGCTCCCAAGCCAGCTTTTTCCAGGTTAACTTTTCAACCATTCAGGACTCCGTAAACTGGGCAGCGAAGCCACATTAAGCCTTTGTAGAAAAACGGTAGCCAGCGCCACGAACCGTTTGGATTAGCTTATCGTGACCTGCAGACTCAAGCGCTTTACGCAGGCGTCGAATATGTACATCAACCGTTCGGTCTTCAACGTAAACATTGGTACCCCAAACGTTGTTAAGCAGCTGCTCTCGGCTGTATACACGCTCTTGGTGCGTCATAAAGAAATGCAGCATTTTGAATTCTGTTGGTCCCATATCAACTGGACCTTCGCTTGCGGTAACACGATGAGATACTGGGTCTAGCTTAAGACCTTGTACATCAATCACATCTTCTAGTGCAGTAGGCGTTACACGGCGGATAACCGCTTTCAGGCGAGCAACGAGCTCTTTGGGTGAAAATGGCTTGGTGATGTAATCATCAGCACCCACTTCTAAACCACGCACCTTATCTTCTTCTTCGCCACGAGCCGTTAGCATCACCACTGGGATGTTGCGAGTTAACTCTTCACGCTTCATGTGCTTGATAAAGTTTATCCCGCTACCACCAGGTAGCATCCAATCTAGTAATACTAGATCTGGGAAAGGTTCACATAGCTTGTTTACCGCTGTATCGTAATCTTCAGCCTCTACTGCTTGGTAGCCTTTTTGTTCAAGCACGAAGCACAGCATCTCACGAATAGGTGCTTCATCTTCAACGACCAGAATCCTTCTCGACATAATTGAATAGCCTTTGTATTTAATCAACGCATTGCATTATCTGAGTTAATTATGACACTTTTGTGACCTTTGAAAACAAATTTTCATATAACTGTCTCAAACATTTCACTTTATAACTTTTGATACAGAGCTAGGGACAAATCGAATTAGATCTCATATCATGAAGCACTTCTAAAAAGGTATGAGAAAAATTTATGTGGTTTAAAAATTGCCTAGTCTATCGCTTCAACCGTGATATTGATTTCAACGCAGATCAGCTAGAGAAACAACTTGAAGAATTCCGCTTTACTCCTTGTGGTAGCCAAGACAAACAGAAGTTTGGTTGGGTACACGCAATGGGTAGACATGGTGATATGATGACGCACGTATCAGAAAACCGCATTCTTATCTGTGCAAAGAAAGAAGAGAAAATGCTACCCGCTTCTGTGATCAAAGAATCATTGAACGCAAAAGTAGAAACGCTTGAGGCAGAGTCTGGTACCCCTCTGAAAAAGAAAGAGAAAGACAGCCTAAAAGAAGACATCATCATTGATCTACTTCCTCGAGCATTCAGCCGCAGCAACTTCACTTACGCGCTGATCATGCCAAAAGAAGGTTTCATTGTGGTTGATGCGAGCAGCTACAAAAAAGCAGAAGATGTATTAGCATTGCTACGTAAGACAATGGGTAGCCTGCCAGTAGTGCCAGCTATCCCAGAGCAAGCGATCGAAACGACTCTTACAGAATGGGTGAAATCAGGTGATACGCCACAAGGCATCACTATGCTTGATGAAGCAGAACTAAAATCTATTCAAGAAGACGGCGGTATTGTTCGAGTTAAGAAACAAGAACTAGAAGCTGATGAGATTAAAAACCACATCGAAGCCAATAAGATGGTGACGAAACTTCTTATCAACTGGCAAGACCGTATTGAATTCATTCTTGCAGAAGATGGCAGCATCAAACGCCTAAAATTCAGTGATGAGCTCAAAGACGAAAACGACGATATTCCTCGTGAAGATCAAGCTGCGCGTTTTGATGCGGACTTCTCTCTACTTTGTGGTGAGTTCAGTGTTTTCCTTCCAAACCTATTTGAATCATTAGGCGGGTTAACTCAACCTAACGCTTAATCAGTCAAACTATAGGCTCAGGTGCTAACGGTATCTGAGCTTATTTCTCACTAAGTTCTCACTTATATCTGCCTCTAGACCCTCTTGTTAATGTCATTGCTATCTTTAGGGCTATCAACCAAACTCATTTTAGCGTAAAATTTGCGCCCCTTTGATATCACTTGGTGGTATCAACCTGACTTGAGATCAGATTAGAGAACGAAGCAATGACTACACAAAAACCATTTGTACCTGAACTATTATCACCGGCAGGAAGCCTTAAAAACATGCGTTACGCATTCGCCTACGGCGCAGATGCAGTATACGCAGGCCAGCCACGTTACAGCCTTCGTGTTCGTAACAACGAGTTCAATCACGAAAACCTACAAATCGGTATCGATGAAGCACATGCTCAAGGCAAAAAGTTATATGTTGTATGTAACATTCAGCCGCACAACTCTAAGTTAAAAACATTCATTCGCGACCTTAAACCAGTTGTAGATATGGGCCCTGACGCGCTTATCATGTCAGATCCTGGTCTTATCATGATGGTTCGTGAAGCATTCCCTGAAATGCCAATCCACCTTTCGGTTCAAGCAAACGCAGTAAACTGGGCGACCGTTAAGTTCTGGTCAACCCAAGGTGTTGAGCGTGTAATCCTATCTCGTGAGCTATCGCTTGAAGAGATCGAAGAGATTCGCGAACACTGCCCAGAAACAGAGCTAGAGATCTTTGTTCACGGTGCACTTTGCATGGCTTACTCAGGCCGTTGTCTGCTTTCTGGTTACATGAACAAGCGCGATCCAAACCAAGGTACTTGCACCAACGCGTGCCGCTGGGAATACAAAACTGAAGCAGCGAAAGAAGACGAAAACGGTCAGATCGTTGAAGCTAATCCAACTGGTGTCGCTATTCAAGAAGTTGAAGTTCAAGATGAACGTCCAGACAACACACTAGGTCTTGGTAAACCAACAGACGAAGTGGTTCTGCTTTCTGAATCACACAAGCCAGAAGAGAAAATGGCAGCGTTTGAAGATGAACATGGTACTTACATCATGAACTCAAAAGACCTTCGTGCAATCCAACACGTTGAGCGCCTAACGAAGATGGGTGTTCACTCTCTGAAGATCGAAGGTCGTACTAAGTCTTTCTACTACTGTGCACGTACTGCTCAGGTTTACCGTAAAGCTATTGACGATGCAGTGGCAGGCAAACCATTCGATGAAAGCCTAATGGGTACACTAGAGAGCCTAGCTCACCGCGGTTACACTGAAGGCTTCTTACGTCGTCATACTCACGATACTTACCAAAACTACGAGTACGGTTACTCTATCTCTGACACTCAACAGTTTGTTGGTGAGTTCACAGGTAAGCGCCGTGGCGACCTAGCGGAAGTAGAAGTGAAGAACAAGTTTCTAGTAGGCGACAGCTTAGAAATGATGACACCGAAAGGTAACGTTGTTTTCAAACTGGAAGTTATGGAAAACCGTAAATCTGAAGCGGTCGACGATGCGAAAGGTAACGGTCACTTTGTATTTATTCCTGTACCAGCAGATCTAGATCTAGAGTACGGCTTGCTGATGCGTAACTTGAGCGAAGGCCAAGATACACGTAACGCATCAGGCAAATAATTTTTACTTAAGCGACTTACTTGAGAAGAAAATAATGGCTCTGTTAATTACTGACAAGTGCATAAACTGCGATATGTGTGATCCTGAATGCCCAAATGGTGCAATCACTATGGGCGACAGCATCTTCGAGATCGATCCTGATTTATGTACAGAGTGTAAAGGTCACTATGAAAAGCCAACATGCCAGTCAGTGTGTCCGATTACAAAATGCATCATCACTGACCCAAACCATATTGAAACTGATGATGAGCTACTTGAGAAGTTTGTTATCATTCAAGGCTTGACCTAAAAGAAGAAAGGTTCAACTTAACCATAAGTTGAACCTTTTTTTTCATCCTGATTTTCCGATTGGATAAATATTGCAGAAGAGCTCTTTTTCAAATTGATATTCGAGTCGTTCTCGCCAGTTTATTGATTGAGCTATCGGAACAAGATAAAAGTTTTCCCTGCTGGTATCGGTCACAAATGCCATTCCATACTGCATCAATTCATAGTGAACATCATTTACGAAACTAGGATCTAAACGTTGTCTGCCTGTTAGCTGATTGATGTCATCTCTTGAAATTGAAATACCCGAGCTTTCAGCGTTGAACCTATGTCTTAACCATTCTGAAAATTCCTTCGCACAAATCATAGTCATAGTCTTATCCTTGAATTATCTATCGACGGGTATCAGACTCTGATTTCGCATACTGCATATAAGCCGCATCTTTCACCCCAAAACACTCAATCCCTGACCAAACCTTGTCAAATTCGCCATCGCCCTTGCTGATACCGTTATTGCTTTTATTAATATCAAACGATGTTCTTAATCTCGTGTTTATAAACTCTAGACAAAAGTGTGATGTTTCTCCAGTTTTAGAGTCGAAAAAACCAGTGGCAGTACCACTGCAAAAAGCCTCGATAAACAGGATTACTTCTTAGATATCAAGGCCAAACATTGACTTGGCATCACTTTAACTTTTTTCTTTTTCTTAGTTTTCGCTACTTTTTTAGGAGGTGGAACTGGAACAGTCTTTGGAGCCCAACTTGCAAGTTCATCTCCACAACCGTCACCTTTAGGAGGGCTCGCTTGAGCTATGCAGTTTAAGCTGCCTTCAGGACACTTTAAACGAACGTGAAAGTGGGAATGATGTCCCCACCAAGGTCTTATTTTACCTAACCAAGCTCTATCATTAATTTCAGATTTTTCTTGTTCACAAAGGGTTTGCTTAATGACTGGATGAACAAAAATACGCACCACTTTTTCATCTTTCGCTGCATAGCGAATAACTTGAAAATGATCATCGGTCCAATTCGATTCACGCAATTTGTAGTTAGTAAGATCCACAACGCTCACAGGTTTAGGCACAGCTAACTCGTTCTCTGACAACCTCTTACTGGTTAACCTTAACCATATATCGATATCTAACCCTGTTTGATGACTTGAATGACCCGAAGAAAAGCGCCCTCCTCTAGGAAGAGAAACATCACCGATCAATAAATTAGTATTGAGTTTCTCGCTGGTCGTGACACCTAACCTCTCAATAAACTTAATAGCTTCTGTATGGCCATAGTAGCGCTCTCTTTGGGGGCGAATAATCTGATACCCCAACCCATTAATTGGCAAGGCCTGCGCGCCGTCTAGACAGCCATTAGCATAGCTTCCAATTGATGAGGGTGAGTTTTTAGTAGGGTGACTCTCTTTTTCCCACGAAGTTGCTGATAGAGAAAATGAACAAAAGAATACAACCAGTGCAAAAAAGAACCTCATAATAATCCCAAATTACTGACGCTTACTCATTATATTAGTCGCCATTTAGGATTAGGTGCATATCGTACTTAAGTTTTTGGTGGTAGCTAGTGAATTATACCAATTAAAGTAAAAATGTGATCTAATTAAGATTGATGAATTATTGTGAA
>NZ_JBFSUX010000068.1:0-27913 GCF_041467595.1 Vibrio sp. 10N.247.311.13
GGGGATTATCTGCTAACTGCAGGATCGTTCAAGTCTTCTTAAACGATCGGCATTATACCCTAAGGTGGCCGTTTTTCATTTCATTAAGTTTGAATTAGCTAAGCATTAAGCATGAGCAAGTGGAGTGGTTGATTGGCGTAACCATTCCAATGTATCACCTTCAACTAATGGGCTAACATCGTTCCATACTTTCTGGTGGTAATCATTAAGCCATGCAAGTTCAGGTCGTGTCAGTAAATCGACGTTGATGTTGCGCTTATCGATAGGGCAACGTGTTAGCGACTCAAACGTTAGTACTGAGAAGTCACCTTGAGTTGGCAGCTCAACCACCAGTTCTAGGTTTTCGATACGGATACCAAATTCATCTGCACGGTAGTAACCCGGCTCGTTTGATAACACCATGCCTTCAACAAGAGGTACATCGATTAGCTTCTTAGAGATGCTTTGCGGACCTTCATGAACACTTAGGAAATGACCAACACCGTGACCAGTACCGTGGTCGTAGTCGAAGCCTTCTGCCCATAAGTGTTGGCGAGCTAGAATATCAAGTTGGAAACCACGAGTACCCTGTGGGAAACGTGCACGCGCGATACCGATGTGACCTTTAAGCGCTAACGTGAACTGCTGGATCATTTCGTCGCTTGGCTGGCCAATCGCGATAGTTCGAGTGATGTCGGTTGTACCATCTAGGTACTGACCGCCTGAATCGACTAGGTAAAGAGTATTCATCTCTAACTGACCTGGTTCAGGTTGGTTCTCGTGGTTGTAGTGACACATTGCTGCGTTGCCGCCTGCTGCTGAAATCGTGTCAAAACTTAGGTCCATCAGCGTTGGGTCTTGTTCGCGGAATGATTGAACTTTGTCTGCTAGCACAGCTTCATTGTGCAGATTACCTTGCGTGACTTCTGCATCAATCCAAGATAGGAACTTCGCCATCGCAACACCATCACGAATGTGACACGCTTTCATGCCGGCAATTTCAGTTTCATTCTTTGCTGCTTTTGGCATTAGGCATGGGTCTGCTGCTTCAATGATATGAGCACCAGAGTTTTGTAGAACCAGCGTGTACCAAGCGTTACTGGTACCTGAATCGACAGATACATTTTTGCCTTCCAAAGATTGAAGGTGTGCTTCAAGCTCTGATGGGTGAGATACGCGAATACCATTGCCAACGTGTGCTTCAAAGCCCGTAGGAATACGAGCTGGGTCTAGGAAGAAGTCGACGCTTTCATCGGCGTGGATGATCGCATTGGATAACACAACAGGTAGGCGAGATACGTCCAAGCCGCGAATGTTAAGCAACCAACAGATCGAATCGAGTTCCGTAAGGATAGCGGCATCAGCACCTTTGGCTTTTAGTAAGCCAGCAATCTCCGCACGTTTGCTTTCACTTGATTGGCCTACTGCGTCTGTTGCCATTAAGCGAACATCAGATACCACCTGCTCAGGACGATCAGACCAAAGCTCATCAATTGGATTCGAAGATAGTGTTGTTAGTTCAACTTTCTCTGCCAGTTTAGCTTGAGCGCCTTTCAACCAAGCAGCAGTGTGCATGCGTGGGTCGAATGCAACCTTGCTGCCTTGTGCTAGAGAACTGGTGATCCAATCTAAAGCCGGCTCTTCAATAAGGTGGCGATACTCAAATAACTCTGCTGGTACCTGCTTACGAACCTGAACCGTGTAGCGACCATCAACAAAAATAGCAGCGTTCTCACGAGTGATAACTGCCGCACCAGCAGAGCCAGTGAAACCTGTTAACCAGTGAAGTCGCTCGTTATGAGCAGGAACGTATTCACCTAGATATTCGTCTTCATGTGGAATGATAACGGCATCTAGGTTGTTTGTTTCAAGCCAAGCTCGAACCGCAGCAACGCGTTCAGCAGTGATATTGTGCATCTGTGTTTATCCTTATTGTTAGGGTCCTTGTTAACACTCACAGTCGATATACATGCGAGGGGACTTATTAGGTCAATAAGCTAGCGCTTTTGTTCGTTTGCTGCAAACGCTGTACGCCATTTTTACCTAAGGTGCAGAGTTTTTTCTTTGATGATATCTCGTAGCCAAGTTAACGCTGGGTCATTTTCTCTGTCACGGTGCCAAAACAGAGTGTATGCCATCGGTGGGAATTCCATCGGTAAAGGGACAACCACTAAGTCGAGTTGCTTGGCGACGAGGTAAGTAAAGTGGCTTGGTGCAGTAAATACAAAGTCGGTGTAGGTACATAGGCTTGCGGCGCTATTGAAGTCTGGAACAGAAATAGCGATATCACGTTGGTGACCAAGGTCGGCAAGCTTATAGTCGAGCAGCCAACGATCGTTACCATCACATCTTACTTGTACATGACGCTGTGCAAGGTAGGTTTCCAGATCCCATTTGCCATTCAGAGCGGGGTGGTTGCGTCTTAGCACACACATCTGCGCGTCACGGTAGATCTCTTGCTCGCAAATATCATCTGGCGGCAGCATAGTTAAACGTGCGTCGTTGATGTCGATGTCTTTACCTGTGAGTCCGATATCGAGCTCACCGAGCTGCAGCTTCTTAAAGGTTTGCTCCGTCCAAGCGTGGGTGTTGATATTCACCTTAGGGGCTTGTCGAAATATCGCTGGTAAAAAGTGGGGAAGAATAAGTGGGTAAACGCTCTCAACAGCCGCAATGTGAAAACTGTGGTCACTGTTGTTGGGAATGAAGGTCTCTGGTTGGGTGAGCACATCAAGTTGGTTGATCAGCGTTTCTAATCGAGGTTTGAGAAAGACCGCCTTTGGTGTTGGTCGCAGACCATGAGCACTTCGCGTGAAAAGGGGATCATTAAATTGCTCACGAAGTTTGGCCAATGACTTACTAACCGCTGACTGGCTTAGGCACAATCGGTGGGCGGTGCGAGTCACACTTAGCTCTTCCATCAGCACCTGCAAGCAAACTAATAGATTGAGGTCGAGGCGCGATAGTTTCTCAATATTCATATGAGTTTCCTATTTGGAATAATGCTAATGAGTATATGCCATTTTTGTTCATATCTTTAGTTGGTTATTATGCACCTAAATTAACTCATTCGGAGAATCTTGTGCCTTCTAACGCGCTTCCAACCCCTAGTAAACTGCAGGTTGCTTTATTGGCAATGTTGGTTTTATTTAGCCCTCTGGCTATTGATATCTACCTACCAGCTCTGCCACAAATTTCGACAGCGTTTCACGTGGAACATGCACTAGCACAAGATACGATTACCTGGTTTTTATTCGCCATGGGTGTCGGGCAATTATTTGCTGGCCCTTTGGCTGATAAGCTAGGACGTCGAACCGTTGCATTGGGAGGTGTTAGTATCTATGCATTGAGTGCTTGCTTGGCGTGGGCAGCTCAATCGATTGATATGATGCTAATGGCTCGGCTGCTACAAGGCTTAGGAGCTTGTGCGACTTCTGTAGCAGCCTTTGCAACGGTTCGCGATCTATTTGGCCCGGAGAAGAGTGGCCGTATGATCAGCTACCTTAATGGTGCAATCTGTTTTATTCCTGCTTTGGCACCCATTCTTGGCGCTTGGTTAACACATCAATTTGGTTGGCGCTCGAACTTTAGCTTTATGGCAGGCTTTGCTGTCGTTGTTGGCACTATCTTATTCTTCCAAATGAAAGAGTCTAACCCTGCGACAGAAAAGGTTGCGGTATTCAAGCTTGAGCGATACTGGTCAGTATTGAAAACACCATCATTCCTTTTCCACGCAACCTTGTGTCTGATGGCGATGGCGGTTATTCTCGCTTATGTAACCTCTGCACCAGTTGTGTTGATGGAAAACCTAGGCCTGACCATGAAAGAGTTTACTTTCTGGTTTGGTGTTAATGCGGCCATCAACATTGCAGCTGCGTTTACTGCACCTAAATTTATGGACCGTTTTGGTACCTATAAAGCACTGGTGGTTGGTATCTCGACGCTGGGCTTAGCGGGTGTGATTATGTTGGTGCTTGCTGAGCACGCGACTCCAATCGCGTTCATGCTACCGATCTTCTTATCGTCGGTTGGCTTTGCTTGGATTCTTGGTGCTGCGGCGGGTAAAGCTCTGGAACCTTTCGGTGACCGTGCGGGCACCGCAGCTGCGTTACTAGGCTTGTTCCAAATGAGTGGTTCAGGACTTCTTGTGGGTACCATGCAACGTCTTGATTTAACGTCGCAAGTGATGATCGCGTTGCAAATGTTCCTGATTGTTCCTGCATTACTAGTGCTTGCGAGCAAGGCGGGTAAGTCTTGGCACGCAACGTTTGCTAAGGCATAAGTTACAAGGGTGACAAAATATACAAATGGCGGTTTTCGAAACGTTAAAACATGGTATATTTGTCACTCATTGAAACGTTAGTCCCCAACGGAAAATACTGTAATGTCATTAACAACCTACGAAATGGCGCGCGTCTTAGAACAAATGGAAGATGCACCTGAAAAGGTCATGTTTGGTAAACTGCTTAAAGAGCTAGGCAACCAAAGTGAAGAGCGTATTCGCAGTGCGGCAAAACAAGTTCCAATCGATACTTTGCGAGATATCATTTACCAATTTCAGCGTGTGGTAGAGTCTCGTAAGGGTGAGCAGGTTCAGCTATTGGCAAAAGAACTTGCAGAGCAAGGCATCTCTGCTGAAGAGCTACAAGCTTTTCTAAATAAGTAAGCTTATCCCAGTTAAAAAAGAAACCACTCAATTGAGTGGTTTCTTGCGTTTGGGCTGTAGCATTTAGCTTTAGCAGTTCAAAAGAGGTGAAAACTTATTTTAATTCCTGAACTGCGCTTTCAAAACTCTATCAAGTGAGAATGGTCCTGCGCCCCACACGACAACGATAAGAATCATTAACCCCCAAAGCTGATGATCGTAGAAGCCTTGATCCCACAATACAGGGTAAGACACGACAGCAATGATATTGAAAACAAACAACACCGCAGCCATAGGTCGTGTTAATAAACCGAGCGCTAAAAACATCGGTAGAATTAACTCAGCGGCAGTGCCCATGTAAGCAGCCAATTCCCAAGGTAGCAGTGGCACTTGGTATTCCAATTCAAACAAGTAAAGCGTGCTATCCCAAGTAGCTATCTTGGTGAGTCCAGAATTAAAGAATACCCACGCCACCCAAAGGCGACAAAATAGTAGAAGCACTGGAACAAAAAGTGCCTGTGATTTCTCAATCAAACTGTCGTATTGAGCCATCATGTTCGTGACCGTGTTGTTATCCATGTTATGCCTCCAATTCGGCATTGATTGAAAAACCTGAGATGACGTTTAGCGCCATAACAGTATTCAGATGTTGTAGTAATAAAGGATCGATTGCTGAGAGTGTTCGACCTGATTGCAATTCAGTGAGGAGTTGGTGGCTCTCTTCACTCAAACTATGGCTCTCAACCTGTGAATTCTCAGCTCGGATTAACACCCCAAATTCAGCTTGGTTGATGTCTAGCCCATCAAGTTGCTGCTGATAGATGGCGTGTTCAAGCGCGATAATCGTGTAACTAGAATGAATCAGTGTTATTGAATCTTTGAGATGAAAGACTAAAGCGCCTTGTTGCTCTTGTGGTACATCTGCAAGGCAAGAAAGAGGTCTCTGGTCGACATGTGCTTGTGACGAAAACCTTACCAAGCTATCTTTCTGCCATTCATACAAAGCCACTTCACCGAGATAAGGTGCAGCCTCAATAACGGCAGGAAAGGCTTGGATAGTCTGTTCAAAGTGTTCACCGTAACCACTGACATCACCAGAGGTCGATGGATAATGTAAGACATGTTGACGAGCCATCTGTTGGAAGCACTCTTCACCAACCAACATTTCAGTGAGTGGGTAGGTTGCTGCCAGAACTTCGCTCAAGCTGATCACAAAGTTATTACGGTAAATCTGGATGCGTTGTTCATCGGTAAAATGGTCGCTCACTATGTCGCAGTACTCACCATTGTTTTGATAGCGTAGGGCGTTAGCAAACTCCAATTGAACCTCTGCTAGGGAGTGGCTCATGAGGCGCGACTCCTTTGGTTGAACTTGTCGTGTTGATACAAGATATCACTGGCTTTGGTTGCTTCAGCCAATAAAACTTGTGGCTCTGGGATATCGAGATCCCACTCAATCAAGGTATGGCGCAAACCATGTTGTGCAACCCAGTCAGTGTAGAGTTTCCACACTTCGTCACAGACAGGTTTACTGTGTGTGTCTATCCAGATCTCACCTTGTTCAAGCTTCTTTTTGGTAAAACCTGCCAAGTGAATCTCTTCAACTTTGTCTGCTGGTATTCCGTTTAAGTACTCTTCACAACTAAAGCCATGATTAAAAGATGAGACGAAAATATTATTGAAATCGAGCAGTAGGCGACACTCAGTACGCTTTTGTACCTCAGCCAAAAACTCCCACTCAGGAATAGTAGAATGCTTGAAGGATAGGTAGCTCGATGGGTTCTCAATCAACATCGGGCGTTGCAAGCTGTCTTGAACCTCGATGACATTACGACAGAAGACTTCCAATGCTTCTTCTGTGTAAGGCAGCGGTAGCAAGTCATTGAAGTAATGACCACCTGTCTGACTCCAACTGAGATGATCAGAAACCAAGAAGGGTTCGATATCATCAATGAGCTCTTTTAATTGCACAAGATGATGTTGATTGATGCGCTCAACAGAACCTAGCGACAACCCAACACCGTGACAACTGATGTTGTGTGCGTGACGAATTTCTCTGAGTTGTTGTCGTTGCGGTGATTGAGCTAAGAAGTAGTTCTCGCTGTGAACTTCTAACCAACTTACTAAGGCTGGATTTTGGCTAAAGAAGTCCAAGTGCGGTGTTCTAAGGCCAACCCCTGCGTAGGGGTGAAGAGTTTGAGTCACAACGATTCTCCTAACAAGAAGTGGAGGTGAGCTGAATGTCAGCTCACCATACTAAGCAGCTCAATTATGATGATTGAGTGTTACCACCTGATAATTTGCCACATAGCCCTTTAGGTACGACTACGAACGCATCGGATTGGTTGTCTTCTTTTGCTGTACCCGCACATGAGCTTGTTTTGGTTGCACAATCATTTTGGCCAGCTTTTGCCACGCCGTAGCATTTTTCTTTTGCTGCTGCTTCCGCAGGTGCTGATGTAAGAACTGCACCGCCGAACGCTAGTACACTTGTGATTGCAGCTGTAACAGCAAGATTAGAATTTTTCATAGTCATTCCCTCTAGGACTTAATAGTATTTTCATATCGCAGGTTAATGGATTGTTAACTTGCTTACTAAAAAGGATTGGAACAACCGGGAAATAATTTCACGGTATTATAAAAATTATCAATATTAATGATGTTTCATCTATTAAGTTATTGAATTAATGATGTTAATTTTTGATTGTTTTTTCTTCTTATTATCCTAAACGCAGCCTAGTGTTTAGGTTATAATCAGCTTTTATGTATAAATACCCAGTAGTGAGCATATACAATGATAGATCCTTCGCTTTTACTCGATGGCCTAAACGATAAACAACGTGAGGCGGTCGCAGCACCTTTAGAAAACCTACTTATTCTGGCAGGTGCTGGCAGTGGTAAAACGCGAGTGTTGGTGCATCGCATCGCTTGGCTGCAAAGTGTAGAGCAAGCATCGCCGTTCTCTATCATGTCGGTTACCTTCACCAACAAAGCGGCAGCAGAGATGCGTGGTCGTATTGAAGAGTTGATGATGGGTAGCTCGTCAGGCATGTGGAACGGTACCTTCCACGGTATTTGTCACCGCATCCTTCGTGCTCACTACCTAGATGCAAAACTGCCAGAAGATTTCCAGATCATTGATTCAGATGATCAGATTCGTTTGCTACGTCGTTTAATCAAGGCGCAAAACCTTGATGAAAAGCAGTGGCCTGCCAAGCAAGCTTCTTGGTGGATCAATGGCAAGAAAGACGAGGGATTACGCCCAAATCACATCGACGCCTACCATGATCCAATAACTCAAACGTGGTTAAAGATCTATTCTGCTTACCAAGAAGCATGTGACCGTGCTGGCTTGGTCGACTTTGCGGAAATCTTGTTGAGATCGCATGAACTATTGCGCGATAAGAAACACATCCGCGAGCACTACCAAGCTCGCTTTAAGCACATTCTTGTCGACGAATTTCAAGATACCAACAACATCCAATATGCTTGGCTACGTATGATGGCAGGCCCAGATTGTCGCGTGATGATCGTAGGCGATGATGACCAATCTATCTATGGTTGGCGTGGTGCGAAGATCGAAAATATTCAGAAGTTCCTGGATGAATTCCCAGGAGCTTCAACGGTTCGACTCGAACAAAACTACCGTTCAACTAAAACCATTCTGCAGGCGTCGAACGAGCTTATCTCGAACAACACTGAACGTATGGGTAAAGAGTTGTGGACCGATGGTAACGATGGCGAGCCAATCTCTGTGTACTCAGCATACAACGAGCTCGATGAAGCGCGTTTCACGGTCAGCAAAATCAAAGAGTGGCAAGAGAAAGGCGGTGCGTTAGAAGATACCGCGATGCTTTATCGTAATAACGCCCAATCTCGTGTTCTTGAAGAAGCTTTGATCCAAGGTGGTCTACCTTACCGAATCTACGGCGGCATGCGATTCTTCGAGCGTCAAGAAATCAGAGACGCCTTGAGCTACATGCGCCTCATGAGCAACCGCAGTAATGATGCCGCGTTTGAACGTGTGGTTAATACGCCAACGCGTGGCTTGGGTGATAAAACGTTAGAAACGATTCGTCTTGCTGCTCGTGATCGTGGTGCAACCATGTGGGAAGCCAGTGTTGCTTTGATAGAAGAGCAAGTGCTACCCGGTCGTGCTGCGGGCGCATTAAGTCGTTTTATCGAGCTGATTAATGCGCTTGAAGATGACACGTTGGAACTTAGCCTGCATGAACAAACCGACCACGTGATTAAATCGTCGGGTCTGTTTGCTATGTACGAGCAAGAGAAGGGTGAGAAGTCGAAGGCACGTATCGAGAACTTGGAAGAATTGGTAACGGCAACGCGCCAGTTTGAAAAGCCGGAAGAAGCGGATGAGATGAGCATGCTGACGGCGTTCTTAACTCACGCAGCTTTGGAAGCGGGTGAAGGTCAGGCCGATGAGTTTGACGATGCGGTTCAGTTAATGACTTTGCACAGTGCTAAAGGCCTAGAGTTTCCAATGGTGTTCATGGTGGGTGTCGAAGAAGGCATGTTCCCAAGCCAGATGTCGGCCGAAGAAGCGGGGCGTTTAGAAGAAGAGCGTCGCCTGTGTTACGTAGGCATGACCCGTGCGATGGAGAAGCTTTACATCACTTATGCTGAGATGCGTCGTCTGTACGGTCAGGACAAATATCATAAGCCATCACGTTTTATTCGTGAGCTGCCAGAAACCTGTCTGGATGAAGTGCGTATGAAAGCGCAAGTCAGCCGCCCTGCAAGCAGTGGTCGCTTTAGCCAAACCGCTGTGAAAGAGAACTTCAATGAAACAGGCTTTAGCTTGGGCTCTCGCGTGAAGCACCCTAAGTTTGGTGAAGGCACCATCATCAACTTCGAAGGAAGTGGCCCACAAAGCCGAGTTCAAGTGGCGTTTAATGGTGAAGGGATTAAGTGGTTAGTAACGGCTTACGCGCGTTTAGAGCAGCTTTAATCTATTACTTCAGCATCTAATAACCGTTCATTATTGAAAACAAAAAGAGCAGCCAATGGCTGCTCTTTTTTATTGCGTACCGCTTTAAGCGGTCATAATACATGACTGACTAGAAGGGATCTTACAGTGCTTCAAGTGCCGCTTCGTAGTTTGGTTCTTCAGTGATCTCTGCAACCAACTCACTGTGTGTTACCACACCCTTTTCATCAACAACGACAACTGCACGTGTTGTTAGGCTTGCTAGTGGACCTTCAGCAATCGCTACGCCGTAGTCTGATGCGAATGTAGGAGAACGGAAAGTTGAAGCGTGTTGAACGCCTTCAATGCCTTCTAGTTCGCAGAAGCGACCTGCAGCAAATGGTAGGTCAGCAGAAATACAAACAACCACCGTGTTCTCAAGCTCTGCCGCTTTTGCGTTGAACGTACGTACGCTCGTTGCACAAGTTGCTGTGTCGATGCTTGGGAAGATGTTTAGAACCACTTTCTTGCCTGCAAGAGAAGCAAGAGTCAGTTCAGAAAGATCGCCTGCAGTTAGTGCAAAGCTTGGTGCTTGTTCGCCAGTTTGTGGGAATGTGCCAGTTAGCGGTACAGCAGCGCCTTTGAAGGTAACGTGTGACATGAATTTGTCCTTAGTTTACTTATGGTTATGAAACTAGTTGAGCCTAGTAAGACTTACGTTACTCGGAAGTGGCTAAGAAGTGAATTATTTAAATGTCAGAATTGTAATCAAAGGTCTTTGATTTATTTGCTTGAGAGGGAATAAATGAAGCGGCAGATAAAGAAAAACCCCGAGAGCTTGCGCTCATCGGGGTCTATAGTCTTACTCGCAGCAATCCGGCTACTAAGTGTGCTCCATGCATCAAATCCATGATAGTGTGCTGTTATCCTTCAGCGTATTCCTTTCGTCGCCTTCCTAGCGGTGTCCTTGATCTTATCCTGATCTGCCAACAATCCTCGTTAGCGCGCGTCACTTGTTCCTTGAGCGGTGTCCTTTACATCATCCTGATGTTCAGTCCTTTCCTCGTCCAGAGGTGTCCATTGTCTTTCCTTAGTAGCAACCATCCTAGTTACTATTGCGTCCATTCAATGTCCATTTCGCTATCCATGCCGATTATTCATCCTGAGTAATCGAATCTTCATCCTGAAGATAACCAAGTCCTTGGCGTTTCCTGTTCCGTGTCAGCATCCTTCCGACACCATTCATATTACCGATTCCTTATTTATCAGCAATGGTGCATAAGCGAATTTCTATATAATTATTTGAATGATAAACGTACGTATTGTTTATTTTCAGTTGGTTACGATATCTTGGTGCTTAATTTCGCAGTTAAATATCGATATTTACTCACTGCCTTGTGAGAGATCTCGCACAAGACAGGGAGTAAAAAGGGAGTAAAAAGGGAGTATTTTCTCTTATTGGCCGATAGCCGCACCTTCACGACGAGGGTCTGCAGCACCTTCTAACCCGTCTTTTGTGATGCGAATAGCGTGTAAACCCGAGTTAAGATCGCGAACGTTGACCTCAAATCCCATCTTTTCTAGCTCAGGTTTGAAGTTTTCCGCTGATGTTCCTTTTTCCAAATCTAAGGTACCGAAGCGATTTAGGAAGTGTGGTTGGTTGATCGCTTGTTGGATATCCATGTCCCATTGGGTGTGAGCAATGATCGCTTGTGCCACATAACCGATGATACGGCTGCCTCCCGGAGAGCCAATTGCCATGTAAGGTTTATCGTCTTGCATGATGATGGTCGGTGCCATTGAAGAACGTGGGCGCTTACCCGGTTCAAGTCGGTTCGCGATAGGTTTGCCATCGTTATGAGTCTTGAATGAGAAGTCGGTTAGTTCGTTATTGAGTAGGAAACCTCTAACCATCAAACGTGAGCCAAAGGCATTCTCAATAGTGGTAGTCATCGATACGACATTGCCATCACTATCGACAATGTTGAAGTGGCTGGTGGACGGCAACTCAATAGAAACATCTTGGCTTCTCTGCATCGCATGATCCCACGGTGGGGTGCCTGAAGGTGCGCTGTCTAATGCCTTACCTGCGGTAATTAACTGAGCACGCTCCTGCAAATAGTCAGTATTCACTAACCCTTGGGTTGGCATAGGCACATAATCTTGGTCTGCCATGTACATACCACGGTCTGCAAAGGCTAAGCGAGAAGCGTCTGCTAACACTTGCCAAGATTTTGCGTCGTTTGGCCCCCATGATTTGAGGTCAAACTGCTCAGTCATTGCAAGGATTTGTCCAACCGTTAACGCACCAGAGCTTGGTGGCCCCATTCCGCAAATATCGTAGCTTTCATAAGCAGAACAAACCGGTTCGCGCTGCTTGATCGAATAGGCGTCGAAATCTTTCTGTGCCAATACGCCCGGGTTACCTTTCGCTGTTTGTACTGTGTTAATGATGTCGGCAGAAATCTCACCTTGGTAGAAAGCTTTAGCACCATCCTTGGAGATAGCGTGTAACGTTGCCGCGTATTCAGGGTTCTTAAGTTGCGTGCCAGCGGCTTTTGGGCTGCCATCGGCATTGAAGAAGTAGGCTTTAGTTGTCGCAAAGCGGCTCAGACGTTCTTGGTCGTTTTCGATCAAGGTGGCTAAACGTGGGCTGATAGTAAAACCTTCTTCAGCTAACTGAGCGATAGGTTTAATCAGTGATGCCCATTCGAGCTTGCCGTATTTCTGGTGAGTGTCCCACAGCAATTGCACCGTGCCCGGCGTGGCAACAGAACGACCGCCAACCACGGCATCATAGAATTTAAGCGGTTGTCCGTTTTCGTCTTGGAATAGACGTGGGGTGGCATCAAGTGGCGCAGTTTCACGGCCATCGTAGGTCTTGAGCTGTTTGTCTTTGCCATCAAAATAGACAAGGAACGCGCCGCCACCAATACCTGATGACTGAGGTTCCACTAAGCCAAGCATAAGCTGCACGGCAACCATGGCGTCAATTGCGTTACCACCACGGGCAAGTACATCAGCACCGGCTTGTGTTGCAAGAGGGTTGGCTGCGGTGACCATCCAATCGTTGGCTTTAACGAGTTGTTTGGTTTCTAAACCACTACTTTGTTCGGGTGCGACGGAATCGGCAGCTTGATTTGCCCAACTGACGTGAGAGGCAAAAAGTAGCGTAGAAGTGGCGAGGGTTGTTAGTTTTGTTTTCCACTGCATGATCTTCTCCTTTTAATATGCAGAGCTAGATTGGCAGCGGAAAGATTAGATAGCCAGTGCGTTGTTAACGAATTGTAATCTTGATTCGAATTTAAGCGATTAAACCGGACAGCGACTGCCAAAGAATACTCGCGCCAATCAGGCTGAATACCACGCCACATAAGCCATCGATGTATACCGTTGCTTCGCTGAGCTTCTTCTGTAGAGCCTTAGTCGAAAGCATCCACGCCAGTAGTGAAAACCAAAACAGAGACAGACCAAACAGGATAATAAGCGCAAAGCCTTTACCTGATAGAGACATGTCGGCAGGCACTAAGCTCGACATCAAGCTAATAAAGAACACCAAAGCTTTTGGGTTGAGAATATTGGTCGCAAACCCTTTCGAAAATGCCTGACGCTTGTTGGTCAGAATCAGATCTTTGGCATTGACGGTATCGTCGTCATCGTCGTGGTTCTGAATGATTTGCCAGGTTGCTTTAAGTGCACCGTAGCCTAAGTACAGCAAGTAGCTACCGCCAGCCAACTGGATAATGGCAAATAGGGTTGGTTGCTGGTGGACTAGGTAACTGATTCCCGTCAGGCTGAGCAACGAATGCAGTAAGATCCCGCAAGATAAACCAAGCGCAATGTACAAGCCTGTTTGTCTGCCGTGGCGTGTCGCATTTTGCACGACTAACGCAAAGTCAGGGCCGGGGCTCATCAAAGCGATGAAATGGATAGAGGCGAGGGTGATCAGTATGGTGACTTCGTTCATGTCAGTTCTCAATAACGTTGCCGCTATTATTAAATAAGTAATCGTATTGAGCGTAGCTTACCGCGATTTGAAATCGAGCAATTGTAAATTATCAACACTTAGTTGATTTGTGAGGGTGGTACGCCGAATGTGGTTTTGAATGCCTTGGAGAAGTGTGCTTGATCATAGAAGCCTACTTGGTGCGCGACTTTAGTACCACAAATCCCAGATTTAATCAGGCGCATGCTCTGTTCCATACGTAAACGGCTCAGCCACGCGTAAGGGGTGATGCCCATTCTGTTCTTAAAGTGGCGTTGGAATTGAGTTGTGGTTAAGCCGCACAGCTCAGACAGTTGTTCTAATCGCACTGGCTGGTCCAAATTCGCCATCAAATAGTCTTTTAGCGTGTTAACCGATTGAGTACCAAGCTGTACTTGAGTTTTCGATCCAAACTGAGCGTAACGATCGACGATCGTCGAGAATCCCTCGAATGGTAAGCAATCTTGAGCGAGTTGGCTGATGTCTTGATTGATTAACAGACCGTGCAAGTTGCGTAATTGTAAAAATGCAGCTTGATCGGAGAGGATCAACTCAGAAAAGCCCAATGTGTGACCATTTTGCTTGGGATCGGCAAGATCTTGAAACCATTCGGGAGAAACTGCAAACACACTGACTTGATAACCTGAATCGAGTTTGGAGTGCCCATCATGCAGCTCATCAGGTGGCATGATAACAACTTGGCCTGCACCGACATGGTGGCTCGCCCCTTTGTAGGCGAACTTTTGCTGCCCTTGGGTAATTAAGCCGATGTGAAAGTCCAAATGATAGTGGCGTTGAAAGGCAAACTCTTGGTATTGAGCTTGGATCAGGCTGATATCTTCTGTTGGGGTAGAGTAGTAGTGGACTTTATCCATGGTACAAAAAAGCTTGGTCAAATAGTCATCAATTCAACCAAGCTTATCTGCGTATTAAGGGATTGTCTTGTAAAAAACGATCAATATCACTGTTTCGCGCGTTTGTTCTTCTTGTTGTTACGCAGGCCATCAAAGCTGAAAATAACCAGTGCTCCCCATATGAAAGCAAAGGTGATCGCTTTATCTGAGGTAAAGGCTTCGCCGTAGATCAGAACCGCTAGTAAGAACATCAAGCTTGGACCGATGTACTGGAAGAAACCGAGTGTTGATAGCTTCAAGCGAGTTGCAGCGCCAGTAAAACACAGCAATGGAACCGTGGTGATCACACCGGCAGCAACCAGTAATAGGTTGAGTTGCATCGGGTTCATCGATAAGTTTGAGGTCGGGCTATCGGCAATAAACAGTAAGTAGGTTGCGGCGAGAGGCAGCATCACCAGAGTTTCAATGAACAGACCCGTTTGTGCTTCTAAGCTGACTTTCTTACGCAGCAAGCCATAAAAGCCAAAGCTAAAGGCTAGGGCAATGGCGACGATCGGTACTGAGCCGAAGGCAATTAATTGGATTAATACGCCAATCGCAGCAAGAGCCACAGCAAACCATTGCAGCTTACGTAAGCGTTCGCCGAGGAAGAGCATCCCAAGTAACACGTTAATCAGAGGGTTGATGTAATACCCCAAACTGGCATCGAGCATGTGATTGGAATTCACCGCCCAGATAAAGATCAGCCAGTTTGCACCCACCAAAATAGATGTCGCCACCAAATAGAGCATTTTTGGTTTTGAGGTCAGGGTGTCACGGACTTTACGCCAGCTGCGGCCAATGTGCAGTAAGAAAGCGAGTAGGAAAAAAGACCATACTACACGGTGGCTGAGGATCTCTAACGGGGAAACGTCACTTAAAGATTTGAAATATATAGGGGCGATACCCCACATTGTGTAAGCGCCGACGGCAAGCAAAACTCCTTGGCGCGTACGTTGTTGTTCTTCCTGTGTCATGCATCTTTCTCTAGCACTGAGTGCTTATTAATAAGATTTATAAGAGAGTTGGTCAGTATAGGAGCGATAACCCTTTTCACCTAACAATTTGCGGTTTAATTCGCCAGCGTTCCCCTCTACAATGTGCGACTTGCTTGCCGAAGATGCTTGCTGATTTCATACCTCGATTAGGAACCACAATGACCGCCACTCTGATTGCTGAGCAAATACCAACTCCCGCGAATGATGCGCAAACCATCTTGCAAGATGTGTTCGGCTATCAATGCTTTCGCGATGGTCAGCAAGAGGTCATTGATTTGGCCGTTGAAGGCAAAGACAGCTTGGTGATTATGCCAACCGGTGGTGGTAA
This sequence comes from Vibrio sp. 10N.247.311.13, assembly GCF_041467595.1. Classification (NCBI taxonomy): domain Bacteria; kingdom Pseudomonadati; phylum Pseudomonadota; class Gammaproteobacteria; order Vibrionales; family Vibrionaceae; genus Vibrio; species Vibrio sp. 10N.247.311.13. The sequence continues at coordinate 15,756 of NZ_JBFSUX010000068.1, forward strand.
ATCTCTGTGTTACCAAATTCCGGCTTTGGTTCGTGAAGGGCTGACTCTGGTTATCTCACCGCTGATCTCGTTGATGAAAGACCAAGTCGACCAATTGAAGGCCAATGGTGTTGCCGCTGAGTGTATTAACTCTTCAATGCCACGTGACCAATTGCTGAATGTGTTCAATCGTATGAACTCAGGTCAGCTGAAAATGGTCTATGTGTCACCAGAGCGTGTGTTGATGCGTGATTTTATCGAGCGTCTTCAAGGTTTACCGCTTTCGATGATTGCAGTCGATGAAGCGCACTGTATCTCTCAATGGGGTCACGACTTCCGCCCTGAATATGCATCATTGGGGCAACTTAAACAGTACTTCCCGCATGTACCTTATATGGCGCTCACAGCAACCGCTGACGATGCGACGCGCAAAGATATTATCTCGCGTTTGCAGTTGGTGGAGCCGCACACTTATTTAGGCAGCTTCGATCGTCCTAATATTCGTTACAACCTTGTAGAGAAACACAAGCCAGTGTCTCAGGTGGTTCGCTACCTAGAAACACAGAAAGGTAATTGCGGCATTATCTACTGTGGTAGCCGTAAAAAAGTGGAAATGGTGACCGAGAAGCTGTGCAATAACGGTCTTCGTGCGGCGGGTTATCATGCCGGAATGGACACCGATGAGCGTGCTTATGTGCAAGAGGCCTTCCAACGCGATGATATTCAGATCGTTGTGGCGACTGTGGCGTTTGGTATGGGTATCAATAAACCCAATGTACGCTTTGTGGTGCATTTTGATATACCACGTAACATCGAATCTTACTATCAAGAGACTGGCCGTGCGGGTCGTGATGGCTTGCCTGCAGAAGCTATGATGCTGTTTGACCCTGCTGATATGGGGTGGCTGCGTCGCATGCTGGATGAGAAAGAAGAAGGCCCACAGAAACAAGTTGAAATGCACAAGCTGAACGCGATGAGTGCCTTTGCTGAAGCGCAAACTTGTCGTCGTCAGGTTCTGCTTAATTACTTTGGCGAATATCGTGAGAAGCAATGTGGCAACTGCGATATCTGCCTCGATCCACCTAAGCATTTTGATGCGACTAAAGAAGCGCAGAAGGCGTTGTCTTGTGTGTACCGTGTCAATCAGTCGTTTGGTATGGGCTACGTAGTCGAAGTGATGCGTGGTATGCAGAATATTCGTGTCCGTGATAATGGTCACGATAAGCTATCTACCTACGGTATTGGCCGCGATCACAGTCATGATTACTGGATCAGTATCTTCCGTCAGCTGATTCATAAAGGCTTGCTGTTCCAGAACATCACTCGTAACTCAACTTTACAGTTAACCGAAGAAGCCCGCCCGCTGCTGCGCGGTGAGATGTCTTTGGAATTGGCTGTTCCTCGTTTAGATACAGCGGTGCGTAATGCTAAGTCCGATAAGTTAAGCAGCAAGAATTACGATAAGAAGCTGTTTGCGAAACTGCGTAAGCTGCGTAAGTCGATTGCAGATGAAGATGGCTTACCACCATACGTGGTATTCAGTGATGCGACCTTGATTGATATGGCTGAAATACTGCCTACCTCATACGGAGAGATGCTGGCAGTCAACGGTGTTGGTCAACGTAAACTGGATAAGTACGCAGACCCATTCCTAGATTTGATTCAAGAACACATCACCACACACGGCTAGTTTGCAAGAAACGTCTAACTAATAGAAAAAGAATAAGGTTAATAGGGACATGACAACACAAACAGAATTTGGCTTAAGAGAGTATTTAGCTGAGGAAGGGCGTTTATTGATTACGTCTCCAAGTTTTGATTTTGATTCTTATGAAGTGCTAGGTGAAAAGCTGGTGGCGTTGTTGTCAGCGTCAGTTGTTGAAAAGCAATGGGACGCCGATATGCATTCTTGGTTGATTGATTTTGAAGATTGCCGAATGTTCTTAAAGTCCGAACATTACAGTGAATCAATTTGGTTTAAGTCGTTAAACGCTGAAGAAAGCCGAGAAGAGTTTGATTATCTCGCGACGCTTTTCAAGCGCGGTTTTTAACTTTTGGCATCTCTTCTAAAACACAGCTTCTAGAGCTATTCACCAATAAAAGTGAGAATAAACGTTTGCGTTTGTTCTCACCGTTGCAGCCAATATTGATTAATGTATAATCGCCCGCCGCTCAGCAGAGCAATTTTTAGATACATTTTTTAATTCACATTATTGGTAAGAGCTTTCTTGGATTATTCGAAGAAATGACTCGATTTGGGTTCCCTCACCCCCAAACCAAACTAAAAAGGTACAGCATGAGTAACTTTACCCCTGCGCAACAGCGCAAAGCCTTAGCACTATTAGTTTTGTTCCATTTGGTGATTATTGCGTCAAGCAACTATCTGGTTCAGCTACCTTTTACCGTCTTCGGTATGCACACCACTTGGGGTGCTTTCACTTTCCCGTTTATCTTCCTAGCGACCGATCTGACCGTACGCATTTTTGGCGCGCAGCTTGCCCGTAAAATCATTTTCTTAGTGATGCTACCAGCTCTGGCCGTTTCTTATTTCTTGTCAGTGGTGTTCTTTGAAGGTTCATTCCAAGGCTTTAGCCAACTAGGTGAGTTCAACTTGTTTGTTGCACGTATCGCCGCGGCGAGCTTCATGGCTTATTTACTGGGTCAGATCTTGGATGTGCATGTTTTCAACCGCCTACGTCAGCTTAAACAGTGGTGGGTTGCCCCAACGTGTTCAACGTTATTCGGTAATGCTATTGATACCATCGCTTTCTTTGCGATTGCTTTCTACCAAAGCCCAGATCCATTCATGGCCGAGCATTGGACTGAGATTGCCTTAGTCGATTACGGATTCAAACTTATCATCAGCCTAGGCTTGTTCGTGCCTATGTACGGTGTGCTTCTTAACTACATTGTTAGAAAGCTAACCGCAGTGAACCCTGACTTTAAAGCGACAGGCGTGAACGCTTAAGTTTGAGATTTGTAACACAAAGCATTAATGCAGCGATAAGAAAAAGCCCAAGTTAGTCTACTAACTTGGGCTTTTTTTAATTTCTAGCGTCAGATACTAATATCAGAGGCATTTAATATTCAATGGCCAGCCAATATCGGTTTGTCTATTCGACTCGATCTCTAGCTCTGCAGCGGTCAGCGGATTGTCAGCTAACCATTGCTTAGAAAGCGTTAGGGTTAGATTGTTGTCATTCGTCGTCAGTTTGAACTCAGGCTCTAGCGCTGGGTTACGACGGTGAGTTAACAAAATAGCCAAACGCAGAATACGTAAAATACGCTTGCTGCTGGTGCCTGAGATAGCGTGTTGCTCTGGTAATGAGGTTAACTGTTCACGGTAGCGACGAGTTAACTCACCCAAGTAGTGCTTTTGCGCTCGAGTAAAGCCAGGTAGGTCTAAGTTCTGCAGCAGATAAGCGCTGTGCTCACCGCCTTTTTTGAAATCGATGGTTAAACCAATCTCGTGAAGCTTAGCTGCCGTTTGCAATAGCACACCAGCTTGAGGTTCTGAAACCCACGTTTCGGCGCCCGCTTGGTCTAGCAGCGTTTGTGCGACTACTGCTACTTGTTCACCGTAGCTTACGTCCATTTGATAGCGTGATTGAACACTCTTAATGGTACGTGCACGGATATCTTCTTGGCGCAGCTCATCAACCATCTCGTAGGCTAGGCCTTCACGGAGTGCGCCGCCTGCGAGTGTCATTGAATCTATTTCAAGCAGCTCAAAAATAGCAATAAGAATAGAAAGGCCACTCGGGAACACTAATGCGCGTTCAAGGGTAAGTCCTTCGATTTCTAGCTCTTCCAAGCGCTCAGTAATCATCGCTTGTTTCTGTAGGCGCTTAAGTTTGGCATGAGTAATCACTTCATCCATGCCTTGCGCTAACATGATTTCTTGCAGTGCTTGTACGGTACCACTGGCGCCGACACACACATCCCATCCGATATCAGTGTAGCTATCTAGGATAGGAGCCAACGTTGACTTCGCCGCTTCAATGGCGTTGTTAAAGTTGGTTGCGGTTAATTGGCGATCTTTAAAGTGGCGCTCAAGCCAAGTAACACAGCCCATCTTCAGGCTGGTTAGTGCTTTCGCTGAGAAGCCTTCACCAATGATCATCTCGGTGCTTGCGCCACCAATATCAACAACCAGACGGCGGCCACTGCCACCAGAAGTGTGTGCTACGCCTTTATAGATAGTCGCAGCTTCTTCTTCTCCGGAGATAACATTGATGTCGTAACCAAGGATCTGGTTCGCTTTCTCTAGAAATATATCCACATTGATAGCAGTACGTAGGGTCGCTGTACCGACAATGCGGATATTTTCTTTCGGAATATCTTGAAGTCGCTCTGCAAAGAGACTCAAACAGTCCCAACCGCGCTGCATGGCTTCTGTACTAAGCGCATTATTTTCATCTAAGCCTGCAGCTAAACGCACTTTGCGCTTAATTTTAGCCATGGTTTGTACGCTGCCATCGATATGACGCACAACGAGCATATGAAAACTGTTCGACCCGAGGTCGATTGCAGCGTAAAGCGGGGGTGACACTGTTTGACTCATAAGCGACTAAGCTTCCTTGTTATGACGCGGTTGGCGTGGGCGACGGTTCTGGTTTGGTTTACGGTTCCCGTTGCGTGGGCCATTGTTGTTTGAGCGGCGTTGTTGCGGGTTACGTGTACGTAAGCGCAATGGTGCTGGTAGATCTTCTAGCAGTGCAGAAGCATCGTAGTCAGACACAGGGATCGCGTGCTCAATGTATTCTTCGATTGGTGGCAAGTTGATTGCGTAATCTTCACAAGCAAAGCTGATCGAGTGACCACTTGCACCAGCACGACCTGTACGGCCGATACGGTGAACGTAATCTTCACAGTCATCAGGTAGGTCGAAGTTGAATACGTGTGTTACTTGAGGAATGTGTAGACCACGTGCTGCAACGTCGGTTGCGACAAGCAGGTCAACATCACCTTTAGTGAATTGCTCAAGAATCTTTTCACGTTTCTTCTGAGGAACATCGCCAGTTAGCAGGCCAACACGGTGACCATCTGCAGCTAGGTGACCCCAAACAGACTCACATTTGTGCTTAGTGTTAGCGAAGATGATAGCGCGCTCTGGCCACTCTTCTTCAACTAGAGTCTGCAGCAGTGCCATTTTGTGTTCGTTTGATGGGTAGAACAGCTCTTCCTGAATGCGGTGACCTGTTTTACGCTCTGGCTCAACAACAACATGCTCTGGGTTGTGCATGTGTTCGAACGCTAGCTCTTGTACGCGGTAAGACAATGTCGCAGAGAACAGCATGTTCAGGCGATCTTTTGGCTCAGGCATACGGCGGAACAAGAAGCGGATGTCTTTGATGAAACCAAGATCGAACATGCGATCAGCTTCGTCAAGAACAACAGCTTGAATGTGGTTAAGGTTAAATACCTTCTGCTTGTAGAAATCGATGATGCGGCCAGTCGTACCAATTAAGATATCTGCGCCTTCTTCGATTTTACCTAGTTGCTTGTCGTAGCTTTCGCCACCGTAAGCAAGTGCTGCCTTGATACCTGTGCTTTCAACCAGAGAGTCAGCATCGTTGTAGATCTGAATCGCGAGTTCACGCGTTGGTGCCATAATAATCGCACGTGGCTGGTTAGGCTTACGCCCTTCATGCTCAGATGTTTTTAGCAGGTGGTTAAAAGTAGCAGTAAGAAACGCAAGCGTTTTACCAGTACCCGTTTGGGCCTGGCCTGCAATGTCTTGGCCGGTGAGCAGTACCGGGAGCGCCAAGGCTTGGATAGGGGTACAATAATCGAACCCTTTTTTCTCCAATCCTTCAATGACTTGCGGAAGTAAATCCAAGTCGGCGAACTTTTGCTCTGTGATATGCGTCTTTTTCATTGCTATAGAATATCAGCTTAAGCTTGCAATACGAAAGTAAATACATTCCAATAGGGCATCTATTTACTGGTTATCATCCAACCAGTTCTAAAAAATACATTGGAGTGGAAGATGAGTGATAAGATTTTGCAGCTAACTGATGACGGTTTTGATAACGATGTAATCAATGCTGCAGGCCCTGTTCTTGTTGATTTTTGGGCAGAATGGTGTGGTCCATGTAAAATGATTGCGCCGATTCTTGATGAAATCGCAGACGAGTACGAAGGCAAGCTCACAATCGGTAAATTAAATATCGACCAAAATGCTGGTACTCCACCAAAGTTTGGTATTCGCGGTATTCCAACGCTACTTCTTTTCAAAGATGGCGGCGTAGCAGCGACTAAAGTTGGTGCATTATCTAAAACTCAACTTAAAGAGTTCTTAGACGCTAACCTATAATCAGGTCAGCATTTGAAAAGAAACCGTGCAGTTAACAAATGCGCGGTTTTGTTTTTTCTAAGCTATGGACTAGTCTTAGTTTTAGTGCTAATTTATCGCACGTTAATTGAACGAATTTCTCTTCTTGGTCGATCCTGTGACCAAATCCTTCTTAACTTAAGAAAACAGATCCTATTTTGACTAAACAAACTTCCACCACTATGAATCTTACTGAACTGAAGAACAGACCTGTGTCTGAGCTTGTTAAACTTAGCGAAAGCTTAGGTCTTGAAAATCAAGCTCGCCTAAGAAAACAAGACATTATCTTCTCCATCCTTAAAGCGCATGCAAAAAGTGGTGAAGACATCTTTGGTGATGGTGTTCTAGAAATTCTTCAAGACGGTTTTGGTTTCCTACGTAGCGCCGACAGTTCATACCTGGCTGGCCCAGATGATATCTACGTATCACCAAGCCAAATTCGTCGTTTTAACCTACGTACAGGTGACTCTATTGGCGGTAAAATCCGTCCACCTAAAGACGGTGAGCGTTACTTTGCACTGCTTAAAGTAAACACGGTTAACTACGACAAGCCAGACAACGCACGTAACAAGATTCTTTTCGAAAACCTTACTCCTCTTCACGCTAACGAACGTATGGTGATGGAAGCGGGTAATGGTGCGACTGAAGATATTACGGCTCGTATTCTTGACCTTGCATCTCCAATTGGTAAAGGTCAGCGTGGTCTGATTGTTGCTCCGCCTAAAGCGGGTAAGACAATGCTTCTGCAAAACATTGCTCAAAGCATTGCACGTAACCATCCTGAGTGTGAACTAATGGTTCTACTTATCGATGAGCGTCCAGAAGAAGTAACAGAAATGCAGCGTCTAGTTAAAGGCGAAGTAGTTGCTTCAACATTCGATGAGCCAGCATCTCGCCACGTACAAGTTGCAGAAATGGTTATCGAGAAAGCGAAGCGCCTTGTTGAACACAAGAAAGATGTAGTTATCCTACTGGATTCTATTACTCGTCTAGCTCGTGCTTACAACACTGTGATTCCTTCATCAGGTAAAGTTCTTACTGGTGGTGTTGATGCGAATGCTCTACATCGTCCAAAGCGTTTCTTCGGTGCGGCACGTAACGTAGAAGAAGGCGGTAGCTTAACGATCATCGCAACAGCACTGGTTGATACTGGTTCTAAGATGGATGAAGTTATCTACGAAGAATTCAAAGGTACAGGTAACATGGAACTGCACCTTAACCGTAAGATTGCTGAAAAACGCGTATTCCCAGCGATTGATTTCAACCGCTCTGGTACTCGTCGTGAAGAGCTTCTTACCAAGAACGATGAACTACAGAAGATGTGGATCCTGCGTAAGATTGTTCACCCAATGGGCGAAATCGACGCAATGGAATTCCTTATCGACAAGCTAGCAATGACGAAAACGAACGATGAGTTCTTTGACGCAATGCGTCGTCAGTAATATTGATTAGCTGATCGTATTTAATAAGCGCTGCCCTCGGGTGGCGCTTTTTATTTGCATTTTGTAGCGCCAGCTTGCAGAATGAGCAAAAGTGTTACAAGGACGTTAAAATGCAACATGGACTGTTGTCATCATTACTCCTGTCTACTTCACTGTTATTTTCACCGGTTGGTATGAGCTATGCCACCGAGATGTCTCCACTTACAGTAGAGTCTTGGCTTGAGAATGATCAAGTAAAACTGAAAACTGCTGAACTACTCGAGCTTGTCGTACGTGACGAAGTCAATTCGCTACGCTTTGCGCTTGAGCGCCTGACATTTCCCCAGCAAGAGGTGGCTCGTTACCAACTCTTGAAGAAGCTTGAACAGCAAAAAATCGTACTCACACCCAAGATGTCTATCTTCATCGAGCAGCAACTTGCTATCACGCCCACTTATCAAGTCTTAGAACGTGGCGATGGCTATGAGTTTACGGTACCTGCCTTTAATTACCCTTCAATTGCTAATCGCCTTATTAAACAATGGCGTCAAGATCAGAAGACATTGGTATTTGTGCTAGATGCAGAGAAACAGGAACTCGACCTAAAAGAGTGGTTATCTGGATCTGAACATCAAGTTCAAACGCGAGAAGCGTTGCTCATTAGAGAGCTAGACAGTTTGTCTCCTGAAGCGGTTGATTACCTAACTAAGCAACTCACCGCATCTTCTATTGTTAGTTGGTTACCTTCTACTGAGGTGGTGGTTCGATTAGCGCAAGTGAGCGAAGACCCAGAGGTATACAAAATTCTATGGCGAATGAAGGCCGATTATCATAGCCAAGCTGAGCTAGTTCGCCTTGCTGAAACCAAACAAACGTTCGCGCTTGAACAGGTGATGGCGGCGACTAAAAACCCGCGTTTGAAAGATGAAGCGATTACTTTGCTTACCAAAGTTAACCCGTTATCAGAAGAGGTGAAGCTGTTCCTTGTCTCTAGGATGGCGATTGCTGATGAAGCACCATTAGTTGCGCGTGAACTCGCCAAACAAGGTCATACGCGATGGTTGCAAGATCTCGTCAATGATAACCCTCAAGTGAAGAGCTCTTTGATCGAGCAAGCATTACCGTAAAGTGGATTTTGCCTCTCAATAACCACACTAAAAAGGGGGATCTCAGCGTCACCCTTTTTGATATACTGAGCGCAGAATAATCAGCATGTAGAAGTCCTATGAGTTTTAAAGATTTACGTGATTTTATCGACCATCTTGAAAGTATTGGTCAGTTGAAACGCATTTCTCACCCAGTCGATCCAGACTACGAAATGACCGAGATTAGCGACCGTACTCTACGTGCTGGTGGCCCGGCTCTTTTGTTTGAAAATCCAGTAGGCTATGACATGCCTGTTTTGACCAACCTATTTGGTACACCCAACCGTGTTGCTATTGGTATGGGTCGTCAAGAAGTCAAAGAACTGCGTGAAGTGGGCGAGTTGCTTGCTTACCTAAAAGAACCTGAGCCACCAAAAGGCTTTAAAGACGCTCTTGATAAACTGCCTGTATTTAAGCAAGTCTTAAATATGCCGGCTAAACGCCTTCGCAAAGCGGCTTGCCAACAAGTGGTATGGCAAGGTGATGACGTCGACCTAGATAAAATCCCTGTGATGAGCTGTTGGGCCGACGATGTCGCGCCATTGCTAACATGGGGTTTAACGGTTACTCGTGGTCCAAACAAGAAACGCCAAAACTTAGGTATCTATCGTCAACAGAAGATCGGCAAGAATAAAATCATCATGCGTTGGTTAGCCCACCGTGGTGGAGCGCTTGATCTGCGTGATTGGATGGAAACCAACCCAGGGAAACCATTCCCAGTATCGGTAGCGTTTGGTGCTGACCCTGCCACCATTCTTGGAGCAGTTACGCCAGTGCCGGATACTTTATCTGAATACGCGTTTGCAGGCTTACTACGTGGTAGTAAAACTGAGGTCGTTAAATCAATCAGTAATGATTTAGAAGTTCCTGCAAGTGCTGAAATCGTGATGGAAGGTTACATCGACCCGAATGAATTCGCAGATGAAGGGCCTTACGGAGATCATACTGGTTACTACAACGAGAAAGAAAAGCACCATGTGTTTACTATTACTCATGTAACCATGCGCGAGAACCCTATCTATCACAGCACCTATACTGGCCGTCCACCTGATGAGCCTGCGGTATTGGGTGTTGCGCTAAATGAAGTGTTTGTGCCTATTCTTCAAAAGCAGTTCCCAGAGATTGAAGATTTCTATCTACCGCCTGAAGGTTGTTCGTACCGAATGGCAGTAGTGACCATGAAGAAGCAATACCCAGGTCACGCTAAGCGAGTGATGATGGGCGTATGGTCTTTCTTACGCCAATTCATGTACACCAAATTTGTATTGGTGTGTGATGAAGATGTGAATGCACGTGATTGGTCTCAAGTAACCGCAGCGATGTGCGAACATATGGATCCGTCACGCGATAGCCTGATGATAGATAACACGCCGATCGATTCATTGGATTTTGCCTCACCCGTGGTTGGGTTGGGTTCTAAGATGGGTCTAGATATCACTAAGAAGTGGGACGCAGAGTTAGCGTTATCGCCAGATGTCCAAACAGCACCTGTAAATAGTGAACATATAGAAGGTAGCTTGGCTGAGTTAACCAAGGTTCATCCTGAAATTATTGATATTCACCTGCAAAACGACAATGCCAGCATGGTTGTGGTGTCTATTGATAAGCAAGCAGCCGGTAATGGTAAGAAAATCATGGAAGCGATTTGGTCTCAATTTGATGAGAACAAGTTTGTTATCGTGTGTGATGGCGATGTCAATGTGAGTGATTGGAATGACATCATTTGGGCGGTAACGACAAGAATGGATCCGGCGAGAGATACGTTATTCCTGCAGAACGAAACTGGACACTCAAAAATGGGTCTCGATGCGACCAATAAGTGGGAAGGTGAATGCCTGCGTGAGTGGGGTGTACCAATTACAAAAGATCCTGATGTTGTGAAAAAGATTGATAGCATCTGGGAACAGCTAGGAATTTCATGAGCTACCAAGTAGTCTTATACCCAGAAAACATCAGTTTCACAGTAGAAAAAGGGCAAACGGTCTTGGATGCTGCGCTCAACAGCGATATCTATTTCCCAAACCGTTGCCAAGTTGGCGCATGCGCAATGTGTATGTGCAAAAAATTAGAAGGGCAAGTGAGTTACCACCTTGAACCCATGCTCACAGAGAAAGAGCAGCAACAAGGCTGGATTTTTGCTTGCCAAGCATTTGCAGAAAGTAATTTAGTTCTAACCTTTGCCGATTAAGGGTTAGTAAGAGGAAGAACATGACTATTAAATGTAAAGTGAAGTCTATCGAGCCTTTGGCTTGTAATACTTACCAAATCCTACTTCACCCAGAAACACCGGTCGCTTTTAAAGCGGGCCAGTATCTGATGGTTGAAATGGGCGAGAAAGATAAGCGCCCATTTTCTATCGCAAGTAGCCCTTGCCGCCACGAAGGTGAGCTTGAGCTGCACATTGGTGCTGCCGAGCACAACGCTTACGCACTAGAAGTGGTTGAAGCGATGAAGAAGGCACAAGCTGAAGATGGTGATATTGCGATTGATGCGCCACACGGAGATGCTTGGATCAAAGAAGAAAGCGATCGTCCTCTGTTACTAATTGCTGGTGGTACTGGCTTTAGCTACGTGCGCTCTATTCTCGATCACTGCATCGCGCAGAACAGTAAAAAAGAGATTCATCTATACTGGGGTGCAAAAGATGAGTGTCAGCTGTATGCGAAAGAAGAGCTTGTCGACATTGCAGCAAAACACAGCAATGTGCATTTTGTACCAGTAGTAGAAGAAGCACCTGAAGTTTGGCACGGCCAAACGGGTAATGTATTAGAAGCAATCACGCAAAGTTTCGAATCATTAGCTGATTTCGATATCTACATTGCGGGTCGTTTCGAAATGGCAGGCGCTGCAAGAGACTTATTTACTCAGAATAAAGAAGCAAAGCGTGACCATATGTACGCTGATGCTTACGCATTTATCTAACAATACCCTTAGATTTTGAGCAAAAAGAGAGCAGAAATGCTCTCTTTTTTACGTTTAGGTGAACTATTAGGCAGTTAACCCCTATTTATTTATTTTTCATGAAAAAGTAGTTGCTAAGCTGAGAGGGTTCCCTATAATGCGACACCACTGAGACGGCAGACGCCACAAGGCTTCAGCAAGAATCAGTAAGACGGAAAGCGACAAAAAATTAATTTTCAAAAAGTGTTTGACACTGAATGTTAATTCGCTAGAATGGCCGTCCACTTCGAGAGGCTCCTTACTTAAAAGGAACGCTCAAGAAGCAAAGCTCTTTAACAATTTAAACCTATCAATCTGTGTGGGCACTCGTTGATG
>NZ_JBFSUX010000069.1:0-25681 GCF_041467595.1 Vibrio sp. 10N.247.311.13
ATCGGGCTAGAGTCTTCTTTGGGTTATAAATCCATCAAAGTATGCTCCCGCCCTGGCTGCTACCGGAGTTAGGTCACGGAAAGATTGAGGGAAGATACCTGTTAGTGAACGAACAACGATAGGCGTTGAGTTCACCATTAGCGTGTCTTCTTGGCGTTGTGCTGTTTCGATTAGGTGAGCAATCGCTTTACCGCCACCGCCACCAGACAGGTTTTGGAAAGAGACATTTTCTACGATGTCTGATTTCACCAATACATCACCCGTACCACGAGCTGTCATATCCCAACCACCACCAGCGCCGCCAGGGATTAGGAAGTGGATTTTTTCTACGTCAGCAGCAAAAGTGTTGAAAGAAAAGGTTGCTGCGATGATAGAAGCCGCAAGAGTAGGTTTCAGTGCCTTGAACATGGTTCACGTTCCTTATGTAGGGGATCTCTTCAATGGAGAGAAACTTATGTTTTATTTCCAGCTACTAAACAGATGAGTAGGATATTGCTTAGCAGATGAAGCTAAAGTTAACGGTGTGTTAATGAAATGTCTGTAATGCGGCGATATTGAGAATAAAGAACATTGGATTAATATTGTTCATAAAGTTCACGGTAACGTGTTTTTGTCCATTTACTGTTGAATGATATCTGGATTCTAAAATCGTAGTTATTGTCTCAGAATGATTGAATTCATTGACAAAGGTTGGATTTAACTAGCGTTTTCTACTCGAGTGCATTGGTTGTTGGTCTATATTGTTAGATGTGACTACGATAACTATTTCTGCAAAAGAGTCAGGTGTATAGAGGTGTTAGATTTTAGATGTGGAATAATGAGTTACTATAGTTGATATGCAACTTAAGCGGTATTGATTGCGCTAGGCTGTTAACTTTGGAGTTGGCGATTATTCAAGGATGAAATAATGGCATTAAAAAAAATTTCGTTACGCTTTACCGTTGGAACAATGTTCATACTCGCGACTGTGCTAACGGCTGTGGTTGCGGTCTCTCTTCAATACTACTTCAGTAAAAAAATGGCGACGGAGAATACTCTGTCAAAGTTGACGATGGTATCTCATGACCTGAGTGATTATATCGGCGCGATTGACTCTGACGCAGCCAACACCGCGCGTTTACTTGCTACAGTGAAACGATCTATCAGTAACAAAATATCGAAAGAAGAGTCGCGTAGTATTCTTTCTGAAGCCATTAAAGATAACCCTCTCTTTTATAGTATTTACATTGGCTCATCCGATGAAAATTTCTTCCAAATTATTAACCTAGAATCTGCCCCTGTCGTTAGAGAAAAAATAGGAGCACAACAAACGGATCGTTGGGTTGTGGTTGAGATTCAAAATATAGGGCAGGAGCGAGTCCGGACAACGAAATACTTTGACCAAGAGTTTTCCCTCAGAAGCTCAACTACGGAGCAGAGCAACTACTTTCCAACGACCAGGCCTTGGTATGTTGCTGCCAATGTTCTGTCGGTCGAAAAAACTCAGCCATATCTTTTTCAGCATTTACAAATTACCGGACAAACTTATTCTTTAGCGTTTGAGTCGAAAATCGAATCTGAAATTCAACATGTGATTGGTATTGATATTGTGCTGTCTTCTTTGGCTAACAAATTATCAGGTACGGCGCTTGGATTAGCAGAAGATAGTAAGGTTGAGTCTTTCTTATATTCGAAATCGGGTAACATTATTGCGTCTAACCTCAAGGTTAATAATCAGGAATCGGAGTTTGATGTATCAAAACTGATGCTATCATCTGAGCAAAAAGCCTTGGTTAATGATACTCCTCCGCTTTTAGTGTCTAATCAAAATGATTGGGGGCCGATGGACTTTTCAGTGGCGGGAAAACCAAACGGCTATGCGATAGACCTTCTTAAAATGATTGGTGAGATGACAGGGATCAGGTTTGAATTTGTTAATGGTTTCTCTTGGGGCGAGCTTGTCAGTAAGTTTCAAGAAGGAAGTATTGATGGCCTGCAATCGGTTCAAAATTATAAAAATAATGGCATAGATGGCCTATACACGACTCCAATTTATGAATTGCCATTTTCTATCGTGACAAGGGTCGGCGCGAAGGTTGTCACTAATTATGCCGAGCTTGAGGATAAAAAAGTGGCCATTTTATCTGGGCGGTCAATTATTCCTAAGCTAAGGGAAGACTTTCCGAATATTGATTTAGTTGAGTTTGAAAACCTAGAGTCCGCATTTGATTCAATTGAAAGCGGAGAGAACTTTGCATTCTTAGACGCTGAACCCGTACTCTCGTTTGCATTAGATAGGTTTTTCCAACCAGGCCTTGTTGTAAATGGGGCTCTAGAAGATCTAAAACAGAACTACTCAAATCAATTCCATTTGGTGTTGCAGAGCAAGCATAAGCAATTGCTTCCAATTATTGACAAAGCTATCGGCAGGTTAAGTGATGAACAACTTGATACCTTAGCGAAAAAGTGGCTCCATGATACCGGCTTTAATACGAATACGACGGTTCCTTATATTGAACTTTATGATTTGACTAAGGAAGCAACGGTTGAAGGCAGTATGGTAAGGGTAGAGTTGAATGGCGAGATCAAACATCTCTATTTAAAGAAAATAGACACGGGCGAACACTACTCTGAGTATTTTGCGGTATTGATTCCCGAATCTGAAGTCTTCAGTACAGTCAATAAACGTCTAGCAACCTCTGTTGGTGTAACGGTGTTACTGATGAGTTTGACGTTGCCTATTGCTTGGGCTTTTGGTGCGCCGATAGTGCATCCAATTCGCCAATTAGAGGAAGAGACTCATAAGGTTAAGCTGCGTGATTATGACAACGTGACAATTCTTGATACTCGAATCAAAGAAGTGTGGGAATTATCTGTTGCCGTAAAAGATATGGCTATGGAGATTAAACGACATGAACAGATGCAAGAGGCGTTTGTTGAGTCGTTTATCAAGCTCATCGCTCAAGCGATCGATGATAAGTCCGCTTATACGGCAGGGCATTGTAATCGTGTACCAGAACTCGGCTTGATGTTGGCTGACGCGGCTGAACAATCACAATCTGAGCACTTCAAAGACTTTGAGTTTAAAAATGATGACGAACGCCGTGAGTTTAGAATTGCGGCTTGGCTTCATGATTGTGGCAAGATCACGACACCGGAACACATCGTCGATAAAGGTACGAAGCTAGAAGCGAACTACAACCGAATCCACGAGGTGAGAACTCGTTTTGAAGTACTTTGGCGTGATGCGGAAATCACTGCTTTGAGAAAACAACTTGAAGGTACTCTATCAACGCAACTGATAGCCGATGAGCTTGCGGCAACGAAACAGCAGCTACAAGATGACTTTGCCTTTATCGCGATATCAAACGTTGGTGGTGAGTTCATGAGTGACGACAAAGTTGCTCGCATTCGTTCGATAGCTGAGACGACTTGGATGCGTAACTTTGATGATCAACTTGGTCTATCACCGATAGAAGCCTTGAATCGAGAATCGAGTTCAAGTTTGCCAGCGACAGAGCTGCTGTTAAGTGATAAGCCTGAACATATAGTGAAAAGAGATAGGCCGTTAGAGTTTGACCCGAAACACCAAATCAAAATGGATGTGCCGGAGCATCTATACAACTTAGGCGAAGTCTACAATCTGAGTATTGCACGCGGTACATTGACTGCTGAAGATAGATTTAAGATAAACGAGCACATGCTTGGCACGATTAAGATGCTTGAGAACCTGCCATTCCCGAAAGAGCTAAGTCGTGTTCCTCGCTATGCTTCGACGCATCATGAAACACTCAAAGGTACGGGATATCCAAGGAAGCTGACTGGTGATGACCTTTCAATCCCAGAACGTATTCTGGTGATCTCCGATATTTTTGAGGCATTAACCGCTGCAGATAGGCCTTATAAGAAGGCTAAGCCAATCAGTGTTGCTGTCGACATCATGTACAAAATGGCGTTGGACGAGCATCTCGATATCGAACTGTTTAGATTGTTCTTAACCAGCGGTACTCACCTGCGTTATGCAGAAGAGTATCTCAAACCGGAACAAATTGATTTCGTTGATATCAACAAATACCTAGAAGTTACTCGTCAGATAGCTTGATTAAAGGTTGGCTTGTTAGAACGGGTTCGATGAATGAAAGGCGCACATGAGTGCGCCTTTTTTATATCTGTTTATCGGTGAGCTGGTGGATAGATACGAAGGGGGCTGCTTTTGACAAGTTTCGGCTATAAGTTGTCGACATATCGATTTCAAATGATTTTAGGGTAGATAGGGGGGTAGTGACTCTTACTCTGATTAAATCGATAAATAACAGATGGTTGAGTTGTTTGTAGTGTCCTTTTGGATTAGTTTTAATCGTCTATGAAAAATACTACCTTAGTCTAAATTGTCGACAATTGGCTTGATTATCGACAATTCAATCGTGTATTTTATGTTCATGTTATGAAATTGTTGACAGTTAGGGTCGGCAATCAGAAGTGAGCAGCGTGAATATGAATACTGCGATAAAAGATCTCACCTTAAATGCAAACACGAAAACACGTGTGAGCAACAAAGAAAACACCAAGTCGGAAAATCTGACAGAGTATCTCGTTGAGGCGATTGTTAACGGTGAATTAGCACCGGGCAGTAAGATCTCGGAGCCTGAACTGGCTAAACGCTTTGAGGTAAGCCGAGGCCCATTACGTGAAGCGATAATGCGTGTTGAAGGGCTTGGCTTGATTGAACGCATTCCTCATGTAGGGGCTCGAGTTATTACTTTTTCGGCAGACAAACTACTCGAGTTGTACGCGGTACGAGAGGCATTGGAAGGCATGGCGGCTCGCTTAGCAGCAAGACATATCACACAAGAAGAGCTTGTCGGGCTTGAAGGATTATTGTCGACACACTCAAAATACATCGATGAAGTCGAAGGTTCTTCTTACTTTCATCAACATGGGGATTTCGATTTCCATTACCGCATTATTAAAGCGAGTCGTAACAGCAAACTCATTTCGCTGCTGTGTGATGAGCTTTATCACCTATTACGCATGTACCGCTATCAATCGCCTAGGGCTCAGTCTCGGCCCAAAGAGGCGCTCGATGAACACAAATACATCCTACAAGCGATTCGCAACCGTGATGAAGAGCTAGCAGAAATGCTAATGCGAAGACACATCTCGGGAAGCCGATTACTTATAGAGCAACAAATTCAATCCAAAGATCTTGATTAATTGGCGACTGGTATTTGCTAGCGGTTCTTCGCTGGCGAGAGCTAAACATCAGTAGTCATAAAGATTAGAAATTAACAATTAACAGGGAGCGTCATTATGAAGTTATCAGCAGGAGGTAAGTTCCGACAAGCTGTGCAAGACAACGACCCATTGCAGATCGTCGGTACGGTGAATCCGTATTGCGCGATGATGGCAAAGAACTTGGGGCATCAGGCGATCTATTTGTCTGGCGGAGGCATCGCCAATGCGTCTTATGGGTTGCCTGATTTAGGCATCACCACATTGAACGATGTGTTGGTAGATGTTGAACGTATTACCAACGCGTGTGATCTGCCATTGCTGGTGGATATCGATACGGGATTTGGTGGCGCATTCAATATTGCACGTACGATTCGCGCTATGGAGAAGGCAGGCGCAGCAGCAATCCATATGGAAGACCAAGTGGCCCAGAAACGCTGTGGTCATCGACCAAATAAAGCGATTGTAAGTCAGCAAGAGATGGTCAATAGAGTCAAAGCGGCAACCGATGCTAGAACCGATGAAAGCTTTGTGATTATGGCACGTACGGATGCATTGGCGGTTGAAGGCATTGATAGCGCAATTGAGCGAGCGATAGCTTGTGTTGAAGCGGGCGCAGACATGATCTTCCCTGAGGCGATGAATCAACTCGATCAATACGTGAAGTTCTCGGCAGCGCTGAAATCAGCAACGGGCAAGCACGTGCCTATTCTTGCGAACATCACTGAATTTGGCCAAACACCACTCTACAGCTGTAACGAGTTAGCCCAATCAAGTGTCGACATGGTGCTTTATCCATTGAGTGCGTTCCGTGCGATGAACAAAGCGGCGGAGAATGTTTACAAGCACTTGCTAGTTGAAGGCAATCAAGAAGCTCTGTTGGATTCAATGCAAACCCGTAAGGAGCTTTACGAACACCTTAATTACCACGACTACGAGAACAAGCTTGATCAGTTGTTTTCAAGCGAAGGGTAAACCGGTTTCAATTAATCAAAAATCAACTTAATCCAATAACGTGAAATGGTTAGTCGCCATATCCAGTATCGATGATAAAGATCATCGGACACATAAACAGGCAGCACCAAAGAGTGCAGGCGACTAACACAGAAAAGGAGTTCACCATGTCTGTATCTTTGAGTGATAAAGCAGCTGTCGAAAAGGCTTCAACAGAAAACCAACAACAAAGCGAAAAACCCGAAATCAAACCAGCTAGCGCACCTGCAATCGGTGGTGCTGGTCTACGTGGGCAGAGTGCGGGAACCACGGCGCTATGTACGGTAGGCCAGTCAGGAACGGGTTTGACCTACCGTGGCTATGACATAACCGACCTTGCTAATCATGCTCAGTTCGAAGAAGTGGCGCATCTGTTACTAAGAGGTCATTTGCCCAGTGAAAAAGAGTTAGACGATTACAAAACGTTGTTGATTGGTTTGCGCGGCTTGCCTCAACCTTTGAAAGCAGCACTAGAGCTTATCCCTGTAGACGCTCATCCAATGGATGTGATGAGAACGGGTTGTTCAATGCTAGGTAATCTAGAGCAAGAGTCAGATTTTTCTGAGCAACTGTCTGCGACTGAGCGAATGCTTGCGCTTTTCCCTGCGATTATTTGTTACTGGTACCGCTTTAGTCATGATGGCGTGCGCATTGACACTGAAGATCAAAGCGAAGCATGTCTGGGTGGCTACTTCTTGAAAATGCTAACAGACAAAACTCCAAGTGAACTTCATAAGAAGGTGATGCATTGCTCGCTCACCCTATACGCGGAACACGAGTTTAATGCTTCAACCTTTGCAGCTCGTGTGTGTGCATCAACCCTGTCTGATATTCATTCGTGCGTTACAGCAGCAATTGGCACACTAAGAGGTCCTTTACATGGCGGTGCGAATGAAGCGGCAATGGAAATGATCCAAGATTGGAAATCCGCTGATGAAGCAGAAACTAACATCATGCAGATGCTTGCTAACAAAGACAAAATCATGGGCTTCGGTCATGCCATTTATCGTGAAAGCGACCCACGAAATGCTCTAATCAAGCGTTGGTCAAAAGAGCTAGCTCAAGAGGTCGGTGATAAACAGCTTTACGCCGTTTCAGAACGTGTTGAAGCGGTTATGAAGCGCGAGAAAGGCTTGTTCTGTAATGCTGACTTCTTCCATGCATCGGCATATCACTTCATGGACATCCCAACCAAATTGTTTACTCCGATCTTTGTGATGAGCCGCCTTACAGGTTGGACGGCGCATGTGTTCGAACAAAGAGAAAACAATCGCATCATTCGTCCAAGTGCAGACTACACCGGGCCAGAGCATCAAGACTGGTTACCTATTCATCTACGTTAGCCCTCTATAACGAGCCGACTTATGTCTTGAGGTGACTTCCGTCTTCATACGACAAGGCCTCAAGAACCAACGAATAGAATTTAACAGATAATGGTGGATGTATGTCTGATGTGAAACTTGAACAAGCTCAGTACCTTGATAAAAATCAGTACCGAAAACTTTTACCCGGAACTCATTTAGAATATTACGATGCTTGCGAAGCGGTAGAAGCGATATCTCCGGGCAGTTATAAAACCTTGCCTTATACGTCGAGAGTATTGGCAGAGCAATTAGTAAGACGCTGTGATCCTGAAACCCTTGAAGACAGCTTAAAACAGATCATTGAACGCAAGAGTGACCTTGATTTCCCTTGGTATCCTGCGCGTGTGGTGTGTCATGACATTCTTGGTCAAACAGCCCTAGTAGATTTGGCTGGATTAAGAGACGCGATTGCCGACCAAGGCGGAGACCCTGCCAAGGTGAACCCCGTTGTCGAAACCCAACTGATTGTTGATCACTCTTTAGCTGTGGAACATGCAGGCTTTGATAGTGAAGCCTTTGATAAAAACCGTGCGATTGAAGAACGCAGAAACGAAGATCGTTTTCATTTTATTGACTGGTGTAAAATCGCGTTTAAAAACGTGAGTGTGATTCCTGCGGGTAATGGAATTATGCACCAGATTAACTTGGAGAAAATGTCTCCAGTGATTCAATCTAAAGAAGGAATCGCGTTTCCTGATACCTGTGTTGGCACCGACAGTCATACTCCTCATGTTGACGCTCTGGGTGTTATTGCAATAGGTGTAGGTGGTTTGGAAGCTGAGACTGTGATGCTCGGTCGTCCGTCTATGATGCGATTGCCTGATATTGTAGGCGTTAAACTGACGGGTCAACGACAAGAAGGGATAACCGCAACGGATATTGTGCTTGCGATTACAGAGTTTCTTCGCAATCAGAGAGTGGTTTCCAGTTATCTAGAGTTCTTTGGTGAAGGGGCTCGTGCACTGACCATTGGCGACCGCGCCACTATATCGAATATGACACCAGAATACGGCGCGACAGCAGGTATGTTCTATATCGATGAACAGACCATACAATACCTAAAGCTGACAGGACGCGAGCCTGAACAGGTTGAGTTAGTTGAGCTATACGCTAAGCAAACTGGCTTATGGGCCGATGATTTAGATTCCGCTCAATACGAACGTGTGCTTGAGTTTGATTTGTCTAAAGTTGAGCGCAACCTTGCAGGGCCATCCAATCCACATCGTCGTTTACCAACCAGTGAACTTGCCAAACAAGGCATCAGCCAAGCTTCTTGGAAAGAGCAACACGCTGAACAATATTCTGATGAACAAATGCCAGATGGTGCCGTGATCATTGCGGCGATTACTTCTTGTACCAATACCAGTAACCCAAGAAATGTCGTCGCCGCAGCATTGGTTGCGAAGAAGGCCAATCAGCTTGGATTAGTTCGTAAGCCATGGGTAAAAACGTCATTCGCGCCAGGCTCAAAAGTTGCCAAGCTTTATCTTGAGTCCGCCGGTTTGTTGCCTGAACTGGAAAAACTAGGCTTCGGTATCGTCGGTTATGCGTGCACAACCTGTAATGGAATGAGTGGTGCGTTGGATCCTAAAATTCAACAAGAGATCATCGACCGTGACCTATATTCAACCGCTGTGCTATCGGGGAATCGAAACTTCGATGGTCGAATTCACCCTTATGCCAAACAAGCGTTTTTAGCATCACCGCCATTGGTCGTCGCTTATGCCTTAGCTGGTACGATTCGCTTTGATATCGAAAAAGACAGCTTAGGTACAGACAGCAACGGAAAATCGATCTATTTAAGTGACTTGTGGCCGAGTGATGCAGAGATCGATGCAGTGGTCGGTGAACATGTTAAGCCTCAGCAATTCCAACAAATCTACGTGAAAATGTTCCAGCCAGACGAGGAACAGGTGACTACTGAACCGCTTTATGACTGGCGACCTCAAAGTACCTATATTCGCAGACCACCTTATTGGGAAGGAGCTCTGGCGGGAGAGCGAAGCCTATCTGGTATGAGACCTTTAGCGATTTTGGGTGACAACATCACCACAGATCACTTATCCCCTTCAAATGCGATTCTCGCTTCGAGCGCTGCGGGGGAATACCTCACCAAAATGGAAGTGCCGGAAGAGGACTTTAACTCTTACGCGACCCATCGAGGCGATCACTTAACCGCGCAACGAGCAACATTCGCCAACCCTAAGCTGTTTAACGAAATGGTGAAGGACGCTGGAGAAGTCGTGCAAGGTTCATTAGCAAGAGTTGAACCTGAAGGTCAAGTTACGCGAATGTGGGAAGCGATAGAAACTTACATGAATCGTAAACAACCCTTGATTGTCGTTGCTGGTGCCGATTATGGACAAGGTTCATCACGTGATTGGGCAGCCAAAGGTGTGCGTTTAGCGGGTGTTGAAGTGATTGTTGCTGAAGGGTTTGAACGAATTCACAGAACCAACTTGGTTGGCATGGGCGTGTTGCCTCTGCAATTCAAAGCGGGGACCAATCGCAATACCTTAGAATTGGACGGTACCGAGCTTTACGACGTGTACGGCGACATTGAAGCAGGTTCAGACTTGGCTTTAGTGATCACTCGTAAAAGCGGTGAAAAGCTTGATGTGCCAGTAACCTGTCGATTAGATACCGCAGATGAAGTGAATGTGTATAGCGCTGGTGGTGTGTTGCAGCGTTTTGCCAAAGACTTTCTTTCACAGTAGGAGCTAGTTATGAACATCAAACAGATAAAAGTACCTGCTACCTACATGCGGGGCGGAACAAGCAAAGGCGTTTTTTTCAACTTAAGTGACTTACCTGAAGCTGCGCAAGTTGCCGGAGAAGCTCGAGACGCATTACTTCTGCGCGTGATTGGTAGTCCAGATCCTTATGGCAAACAAACCGATGGTATGGGTGGTGCAACATCCAGTACCAGTAAAACCGTGATTGTTTCGAAAAGTAGTAAAGCCGATCACGATGTTGACTACCTATTCGGCCAAGTTGCCATTGATAAGCCGTTTGTGGACTGGAGTGGTAACTGCGGCAATCTGTCTGCTGCAGTGGGCCCATTTGCTATTCATAGTGGCCTAGTCGACTCGAATCGTATTCCAGAAAACGGTGTGGTCGAGGTGCGAGTATGGCAAGTGAACATAGAGAAAACCATTATTGTTCATGTACCTATCGCTGGTGGCGAAGTTCAAGAGTTAGGTGATTTTGAACTCGACGGTGTGACTTTCCCCGCCGCTGAGATCCAAGTTGATTTCCTAGACCCCGCCGATGCGAGTGGCTCTATGTTCCCAACAGGGAATGTTGTCGATTTTTTAGATGTTCCCGATCTGGGTTGCATCAAAGCGACATACATTAATGCTGGGATACCCACCATTTTTGTTGATGCTGAATCGGTTGGCTACCAAGGCACTGAACTTCAATCAGATATCAATAGTGATACCAAAGCCTTGGCTCTGTTTGAATCCATACGAGCACATGGTGCAGTAGCAATGGGTCTTATTGATTCTTTAGAACAAGCTGAATCACGTCAACATACACCTAAAGTCGCGTTTGTTGCTAAGCCTCAAGCGTACCAAGCTTCCAGTGGTAAATCGGTTGCTGTCGAAGATACTGACCTTCTGGTGCGTGCTTTGTCTATGGGGCAACTGCACCATGCCATGATGGGTACGGCTGCGGTTGCTATTGCTTCAGCGGCAAGTGTTCCTGGCACCTTAGTGAACTTGGCAGCCGGTGAGGGAAGTCGTGATTTTGTGACTTTTGGTCATCCATCAGGAACCTTAAAAGTGGGTGCTAAAGCGATACAAGGCGAAAGTGGTTGGAGAATTGAGAGGGCGATTATGAGTCGTAGTGCCCGAGTGATCATGGAAGGTGCCATTCGTGTGCCTTTTCCCAAGTAAAGCGATTGTCGTGAACGGTTAAATGTTCACGAATACAACGCTGAGAAAAGAGTGCACCCAAGTGAAACTGTTAAAAGCTAGTCGCTTGGACTAATAGATAAATCATGGAGGAGGCACTATGTCTGCTACGAATCGAATGACTAGAAAAACAGATTACATCACCGAGTATCAATGGGCGAGGGAAGACCCAAATTCGTTTTGGGAAACACAATCACAAGCAATTGATTGGTTTGAGTCACCTAAAACGATATTACAAACTGACGATAACGGAATTGAGCGTTGGTTTCCTGATGGGGTGATGAACACCTGCTGGTTGGCGCTTGATTACCATTGTGAAAATGGGCGAGGTGACAATACCGCACTGATTTACGACTCTCCAGTTACAGGAACTCAATCCTCGTACACTTACAATCAATTGCGTAACCAAGTGGCTAAAGTCGCTGGTATGTTAGCCACGCAAGGCGTTACCAAAGGTGATCGTGTGGTGATCTACATGCCAATGATTCCTGAAGCGGCGATGGCAATGTTGGCCTGTGCACGACTAGGTGCGGTGCATTCGGTGGTGTTTGGTGGTTTTGCCCCTCATGAGCTTGCCGTTCGAATTGAAGATGCCGAGCCCAAGGTGTTGATTACTGCATCCTGCGGTGTCGAGATAAATAAAGTCCTGCCATATAAGCCGGTGGTCGATCGCGCGATCATGGACAGCCGATGGAAGCCTGAGAAAGTGGTGGTATTCCAAAGAGAGCAGTCTCTAGCCGAATTGAACAACGAACGTGATGTACTTTGGCAGCAAGCTGTTGAGGATGCTTTGCCTCACGTATGTGTGCCTGTTCTAGCGACTGACCCACTATATATCTTGTATACATCAGGGACGACGGGTAAGCCAAAAGGCGTGGTGCGCGATAATGGTGGTCATGCGGTCGCGATGAAATACTCGATGAGCACTATCTACGATATGCCGCAAGATGGTGTGTTTTGGGCGGCTTCTGATGTCGGCTGGGTAGTGGGGCATTCCTATATTGTGTATGCGCCATTGATTCATGGTTGCACAACCATCTTGTTTGAAGGAAAGCCAGTTAGAACGCCAGATCCGGGGGCATTCTGGCGTGTGTGTGAAGAGTACAACGTCGATGTGTTATTTTCTGCGCCAACGGCATTTAGAGCTATCAAGAAAGAAGATCCTGAAGGCGAGTTACTCACCAAGTATGACTTATCATCGCTCAAGTCGATTTTTATGGCGGGAGAGCGTTTGGACCCGCCAACATTGGATTGGGTTGAGTCTCATACCAATAAACCGGTTATTGACCACTGGTGGCAAACCGAAACGGGTTGGGCTATTTCTGCCAATCCGACAGGGCTGGAATCTTTGCCAGTGAAAGCAGGTTCTTCAACTAAGCCTGTGCCCGGTTACCAAGTCGAGATTCTTAATGAATTGGGTGAAACGGCACAGCCTAATCAGCAAGGCTTTGTTGCACTCAAACGTCCACTACCACCCGGTTGTCTGCCAACGGTTTGGCGTAATCATGATCGATTCGAATCTGGCTATCTGAGCCAATTCCCAGGCTATTATGTTTCTGGGGACGGTGGCTATCTCGATGAAGATGGGTATCTATTTATTATGGGTCGTATCGACGATGTGATAAACGTAGCGGGACACCGTCTGTCGACTGGAGAAATGGAAGAGATCGTGGGTGGTCACCCAGCCATTGCAGAATGTGCGGTAGTCGGGATTCATGATGACTTAAAAGGGCAGCTACCTCTTGGTTTAGTTGTGCTGAAAGATGGCGTAAAAGTCGATGGTATTGAGTTACAAGCGGAGTTGGTTGGCAAGGTTCGCAATGAGATTGGCGCGGTCGCCTGTTTTAAGCAAGCCTTGGTTGTTGAGAGATTACCTAAGACGCGCTCAGGTAAGATCTTACGTAGAACGATCCGGCAGATCGCAGAAGGTGAACAATATGTGGTGCCTTCAACTATTGACGACCCTACCAGCTTAACTGAAATTGCTGAAAAGCTCGGCAAATAGACGTCGCAGTTTAGGTAATCTCACCTTCGGCTTGTTGATTTATACATAATCCGGCGTGATGGTTTACCTAAACTCTACTTTATTCATCCGCTTATCCATTGCGTTTACTATGACCTCATTATGAATCCCACATATTGAGGTCTTTTTATGCGAGCTTACTTTTTGTTGATTGCTTTATTGGTCAGTGGTGCTGCTAGTGCCAGTATTTCAAAGGATGAAGCGAGTAGAGCGTTGTTAGAACCTTTGAGTCATCCCAAGGTATTTAAATGTGTATCAAAGACTGGCGTCGATCTCTATCAAGCGGTTTTTGATATTGGTGTGGGATATGAAGCCGACCCTATTAACTCGAAGATGATCGTTAATTCAAGGAAAGGCCGCTACGAATATCAAATCTTAGGCGCAGTAAGGTCTGAAAGAGCTGGTGAAATTGTCGTGTTAACTCGCCATGTGGGAGACGGTGTTAAAGTTGCGGCTATGATTGATGACGAAAATGGCAAGATACTGGGGATCGGCGATAAAAATCATTATCGAGATTGTGATGTTAGGCCACCACCTAGCGTAGCAAACATGCAAAACTTTTGGTCTAAAGGCTAAGAGATATGTGAAAGGCAAGAATTATAGAGAAAGCGCGATTGAGGCGACCTTATTGGTCGCCTTTTTTGTTGGTGAGGATAAAGCGAGCTCAAAGCTATATATCATTAATCAGTTATGCGATGGCTGAATAATACATAGCTGAACATGATGTATCGTCTAAACGTGGCTTTATTTATCTCATTAACGGCTCTGCTTAAGATGGTTCTACTCAAAACGAAGAACTAAGCGAGACTCCTATGAAATTCACTAAACCTTTTCTTTTAGCGACACTGATTGTGACTCTTTCTGGTTGCGCATCACCAGCAATGGATAACGAAAATGAGAATGCCGCACGTAATCGTGGTGCGGTAGGTGGTGCTTTATTAGGAGCAACAGCCGGCGCTCTAACTGGAGATGCGAGTTTAGCCGTTAAGGGCGCTGCATTAGGTGGTGTGACCGGTGGTGTTGCGGGTTCAATGAAAGATACGGACGATGCAAGAAACGCACAACGAACCCAAGTTACTGCTGATGGTCTAGCGCAAGACAATCGCACTGATGCAGAAAAGCGAGTTGCGGAAGTAGAGGCGGAAATTAAGCTTATTGAACTGGAACAACAGCTTGCTGATCTCAAAGAAGAGAAAGAAGATAACGGTGCATAAAGCTGAAGCTACAGCAAAAGCCACAGCAAAAACCATAGCTTCGATATTCGTTTAATTCAAAATCATTCAAACAGAATGGCCACGTAATGTGGCCGTTTTTGTATCTAAAATACACACTTCAAACAATGAATTAATTCAATAACTTGTATAGATACTCACGCCAAGTAAACTAGACTCAGTTTAGATATTAATTTGGTTTGAGAAGCGCAATAGTCATGAATGTCACCTTAAGGGCCGCAAAGCACGCGGATTTAGAACAACTTAACGAGTTAATGTTCGATCTCCACCATCACCACCACCTTGCTAGCCCTGAGCACTTTAAAACGGCAGAAGAGATTGAGCAGGAAAAAAGCATTGCACGATACTTGGATGACCCTGAATGTTTGGTTTATGTGGCATTAAAAGGAGAGCTCATTGTTGGCTTTATCTCTGGGCATTTTTGTGAGCTTATCTCAACGGTCAGCAAACCAGTGCCGATGGGAAGTGTCGATGAACTGTTTGTCTTGCCTGATTATCGAAAAGAATCGATTGCTGAAAAGTTGTTTAACAAAGTTGAAAGTACTTTTGATGATTATGGGGTTGAACAAGTCTTTGTAGAAGTTTGGGACTTTAACTCGCCTGCCAAGGACTTCTATCAAAAAATGGGGTTCACACCTCACATTCAATGGATGAGGAAGGCTTTGCACAAAACGTAGACAGCGATTTTGTGTGGCTTTGATTACAATAGTTCAACTGCAACAGCAGTCTTCAATATTCTTCTATTATTTTTTAGGTAAACTCGTTGGTTATTCGATATTTATTAGTTTTCATACTGTCTCTTTTGAGTACTACTTCCGCTTGGACAAACGACACTTTGCCCGATCATATCGCGGGCGCCTTGTGTGTAGTACGTGCTGATAATCAAATCGTGTTGGTTGATGAGTTGATCACCGGTCAATTGTCTCTACCGGGAGGCACTGTTGTTTCAGGTGAGCCGCCAGCCGTCGCGGCGCAACGTGAAACGTGGGAAGAGGCTGGTTTGTCGGTAACGGTCGGTGATGTGCTAGGTTATACCGACAGTGCCGTCGTGTTTGATTGTATTTCTGACTCTGAAGTGATCAGTTACAAGGCTCGAAATGAGTTAGGTGGCTTTGAGCTGCCGATTTGGTTTGCGCCTCATTACGGCGTGGAAGTCAGCCGAGCGATGTTACTTCCTCCTACTGAATTACAAGATCACCAATACCGCTATCCAGAACAGTGGTCTGAGATTAACGAATTCTTTCTATCCGCGACAGACCAACCGGTGACGTATGTGACTGAGCTGGTGGGCGCAGCACCCAAAGTCCATCAAGCTGAATTAAATTGGATTGTGTCGCTTCAAAACGCGTTCGATAAGATGCCAAGCGTGTTTGCGAATACTGTGCTTTTGACTGACTTGTTGGCGAAGCCATGGGTTTTCATTGTGATATTGCCGTTAATTGCTTGGTATTTTGGCCGTAACTTCGCGTTGAAGTTTGGCTTCACTTTGATCTCGGTGACATTGCTTACTTTAATCGCGCACCAAGGTTTTGGTTTTCCACGTCCACACGCTTACTTGCCAACATTGAAACTGGTGATGAGCAGTGGGTATAGTTTTCCAAGTCTGTTGGCTGCTTTATGGGTTAGTTTAACCTTGTTAGTCTTTTGGAAACTAAAGCGCCTCTTGGAGCAAAAAGCGATTCTGGTAGTGCTCGCTGGCCTGCTGTGGATCATGCTATTTAAGTCTTATTCAGGCAGTGCGTTCTTTAGTGATGTATTAATGGGTGGTGTATTAGGCGCGTTAACGACGTGGCATATCGTGAGATTAGACGCTAAACCGGATGTTGATATTAGCGCTTTGTTGAGTTCTAAAGGTGTTTGGTGGGCATTGTGTTTACTGTCGATTGTTCTCACGGTGATATGGCCACTGCCAACATTCTCATTCTGGGTGGCGATTTTGATGACGATTGCATGCCTAGTGACGTTAACAGACTCGAAACCTTTAGTTGGTCAGTTCTCATTCAAGATCGTTCTTGGAGTGATGGCGATGCTGTTAGCGGGAAATCTGCTGATTAGCTGGGCTGGAAGCTTTGTCTCTTTCAGTGGTATTGCTTCATTTATTATTGAAACGTTACGTTTCCCAATATTGATTCTGTTTGGTGTGGTGGTATTTCGTCTGCCATGGAAAAGAGAGTAAGCGACTCGACTAACACAAAATCAAAAAGGCTGTGCAGTGCACAGCCTTTGTCATTTCTGAAACAAGCAAAAAGTAATTCTTATTAGAACCTGTTGAGCGTTTATGAGTTGAAGATAAACTTCTCAATCGCGACCGCTACACCATGGTCGTCGTTGCTAGCTGTGATGTGATCCGCCAGTTTCTTGGTTTCTTCCATTGCGTTTTCCATTGCAATGCCAAGGCCTGCGTATTCAAGCATATGGTGATCGTTTTCAGCATCACCCATGCAGATGACTTCTTCCGCTTTAATGCCTAAGTGTTTCGCTATCGCTTCAATACCGACACCCTTGTTTGATTTCGGGTTTAGGAACTCTAAGAAGAATGGTGCACTTTGTACGATAGTAAACTGAGTCTTAAGCTCTTGTGGCAACTTACCGATGATTTCAGTCAGCTTGCTTGGTTCAGCGACAATCATAGTTTTGATGATTTCGTGGTCATCTTCTAGTTGAGAAAAGTCGAACTCGGTTATATCTAAGCAATTAATACGCGCTTCAATACCAGTGTACTCATTGTTCTCAGGTGTGATTAAGCCGTGGATCTTGCTGAAAGCATGGACATAACCACCAAGCTGTTCAGCGAGGGCAGCAATCTCTTTTGCGGCTTTACCGTTGCTGATCTCACTGTGAATGATCTCTTTTGTCGATACGTTCTGAACCATAGAGCCGTTGTAGAAGAGTACAAAGTCATCTTCGCCGTCAATCGAAAGCTCATCTAATTTGCTTTGCATGCCTTCTAAAGGGCGACCAGAAGCGAGAACTACTTTCACACCTGCAGCGCGTGCTTTGGCGATTGCGTCTTTGTTCTCTTGAGAAATCACTTTTTCACTGTTGAGTAGTGTGCCATCCATATCAAGAGCAATCAGTTTGTACATGTTGTTCCTTACTAAAAAATTAAAAGCTAACGAAATCTATGGGCGAAAGGATAAGGGAACTTGAAAGTTCAGGCTAGGGCTTTGATCAACTCATTTATCAGTACTCATTTGTTTGACCAAAAGGGGGAAGTGCTTTAAGGTCTGCGGTTGATTAATTTCATCAAATGATTGAGCTGAGGGAAAGTTGTACAAGATTAATGAAATGTTTGAAACCATTCAGGGTGAGGGCGTGTTTACTGGCGTTCCCGCTGTTTTTGTTCGTCTGCAAATTTGCCCAGTGGGCTGTTCTTGGTGTGATACCAAGCAGACCTGGGAAGCGTTGCCAGAAGAGGAAACCAGCCTTGGCGATATTATGGTTAAGACAGAAGATTCACCTACTTGGTCAGCAATCGATGCTCAAGGAATCGTGAATGAATATATCAAGCAAGGTTACACTGCTAAGCACATTGTGATTACTGGTGGTGAGCCATGCATTTATGATCTTGTTCCTCTTACTGAAGCGTTTGAGCAGCACGGTTGTCGCTGTCAGATTGAGACTAGCGGAACATCAGAAGTTAAAGCCACACCGGACACTTGGGTTACGGTGTCACCGAAAGTGGCGATGAAAGCGAAACTGGAAATCTTAGATAGCGCCTTGCAACGTGCTAACGAAATTAAGCATCCAGTAGGTACAAGCAAAGACATCGAACAACTTGACGGTTTATTGGAGCGAGCAGCAGTTCCTAACGACACTGTTATCGCTCTGCAACCAATCAGCCAAAAAGACCGCGCTACTCAGCTTTGTATTGATACCTGCATTGAGCGCAATTGGCGCTTATCAATACAAACTCACAAATATTTGAGCATCGCATAGGTTGTATTTTTACTGGGCAAGATAAGTCGCTAGTAGAAGGTTCTCGTAAGGATTTAAGATGAAAAAAGCAGTGGTAGTATTCAGTGGTGGTCAAGACTCAACAACGTGTCTTGTTCAAGCATTAAAAGAGTATGATGAAGTTCATGCGATTACGTTTGATTATGGTCAGCGCCATAGACTCGAGATTGAAGTTGCTGAGTCATTGTCGAAAGAGCTTGGTGTGAAAGCGCACAAAATGATGGATGTGACTCTGTTGAATGAACTGGCTATCAGCTCTTTGACTCGTGACGATATTCCTGTGTCTCATGAGCTGCAAGAGAATGGGCTGCCGAATTCATTCGTTCCTGGTCGTAATATTCTATTTCTGACTCTAGCGGGTATTTACGCTTACCAAATCGGTGCTGAAACCGTGATTACAGGTGTGTGTGAAACAGACTTTTCTGGTTACCCTGATTGTCGTAATGACTTTGTGAAGGCGATGAACTCTGCACTTGTACAAGGTATGGACAAGCAGCTTGATATCAAAACACCGCTAATGTGGTTAAACAAGGCTGAGACATGGGCGCTAGCAGACCAGTACTCAGCACTTGAACTTGTTAGAAACAAAACACTGACTTGTTACAACGGCATTGTTGGTGATGGCTGTGGCGATTGTCCGGCATGTGAACTGCGTAAAGTTGGCCTTAACGATTACCTCGGTGATCGCGAAAGCATCATGGCTGAGTTGGTTCGCAAACAGGCTGAGAATAAATAATTTCAGGTAAATCAATCGGTTCGTTATATGCATCAATAATGCAGTTTCGGCCGTTGCTTTTGGCTTGATAGAGTGCTTGGTCGAGCACTGAATACAAGTCATCAAAGTCACTTAATGCGTTTGAGGTTGCTAGATAAGCAAAACTCGCGGTCACATTAAGTGACTTTTTGCTTTCTGATAAAAAGACAGTGCTTGAAATGGCGTAGTGCAACTCTTCAACGCGTTCTCGTACCTCTGCTGGTGGGGTA
Organism: Vibrio sp. 10N.247.311.13; assembly: GCF_041467595.1. Taxonomy (NCBI): domain Bacteria; kingdom Pseudomonadati; phylum Pseudomonadota; class Gammaproteobacteria; order Vibrionales; family Vibrionaceae; genus Vibrio; species Vibrio sp. 10N.247.311.13. The sequence continues at coordinate 19,682 of NZ_JBFSUX010000069.1, forward strand.
TCGGTTAACATGATGACAAATTCTTCACCCCCTAAGCGACCAAACAATTCACCATTCACTAAGTGTTTTCTAATTTGATCACTAATATGGACCAGTGCCCGATCACCAGTAGGGTGCCCATGCTCATCATTAATCTTCTTAAACTTATCTAGATCGAGCAGCACGAGCACATGCTGTTTGTCCGTCCCTTTACAGCGTTTCACTCTTTTGATTCTTCGAATTATCTCAGTTCGGCTATATGCTTTCGTTAAGCCATCAATTGCTGCTTTTGCGCGAACCGTTTTGTTTATCAATACCGTGAAGCTTGCAGCGCAAAGCAACAGAATAACAACGATGTTGTACATCCATCTTTGATGTTCCATTTTTTCAATTTGAACGCGGTCGAGTTTCGTCTGATGTGTCAGGAAAGAGCTTTCTAGTTCTTGTTCATATTTGGCGTGCGTCAGGCCGAGCGCTTCGAGTGCGAGTCGATTGTCGATATCTCTAGCTTCCATTTGTATTGACGAGTATCGCTGGTAGAAATAGAAAGCTTGTTGGTAATCGCTGAGTGATTGATGAATATCAGAAAGCTGAAGAAGTGACTGCGCGATGTATTTATGCCTTGTGACTTGTTCAGCTAATTCTAGCGCTTGTTGAGCATAGTTGAGTGCTTCCGTTGGCAGTTTCTGTTCTTCGAACATATCGCTGATCGCCAAGTAAGCATTGATGCGAATGACATCATTGCTCAGTTCGATCGAAGCTGAAAGAGACTCAATTAGGTAGGTTCTCGCCACATCATAGTTTTTCGTTTGAGTGTACGCTTTTCCTAAGCCAAGACTTGTGAGTGCAATACCGTAGCTATGCGACGTTGAGCTCAGCAGTGTTCTTGCTGTCTGAAAGTGGTGAATTGCTAGTTCACTTTGCTCTTGGTTAAGGTAGAGATCCGCAAGGCTGTGATGCACTTGTGCTTTCATTAAATCTGAAGCGTTTACTCTGAGAATGAGAGCTTGCTCTAGATACTCCGCCGATTTTTCATATTGCTTTAATTCTTTGAGCAAGTTACCCACATCGTTGTAAACCCCTGAAATATCATGCCCTTGTGGAAACACGTTTATTAGTGATAGGTAGGTGTCTAGTGCAGCTTGATAGTCACTGCGGAAATGATGATTGTTCGCGATGACTCGATAAGTCCCGAATTTTGGTAATACAGGGTCAGCGATGTCATGTAAATCTGACTGAAGGGCAGAGCAGTAATAGTTCGCTTGATGGTATTTAGCTTGCTCGTTAAGCGATCGGCATAGCTGGTACTTTAGTAAGGCTTTACCAGTTAAATCACTGCGAGATTGCATTTTCGCCAAAAGTGTTAGAAAGCCTTGTTGTGCTTGTTCATATTGGCCTTTGCCGTCTTTCCTCAGAGCAGAAATAAACGCTGTTTCTATCGCTTGGTAGTCATTGTCGTTTGAAGCGATTCCGTAGAACGGCTGATCTCGGTGGCTCATGTATTGATACAGAAGAGACGCAAGGTAAAGCTTATCTCCATAAACCGTTGAGCCGATGTAGCGTGTTTGCAGCATGTTTAATGCGCGCTCAGGAGAGTGGTTTAAAGTAGAGAGATAAAGCGCGTTCCAATCAGCATTTGGAGTAGAGCTTAGATTGGAGGTATAGACTGGTGAATTGTGGTCACGATCTGATGTTGATACTTGGCTATAAGAACAAAAGCTAATGAATAGTAGAAAGGTAACAAAAACGAAGTGATTCACAAGAGACGATCAATCAGATAAAGAACGATATTCTATTATTAGTTTGATGTTGCTTCAAATTTTGAATGGTGCGACTACGTGGTTATGCGAGGTAGGTCTCTAATTTATTGATACTAATCAGAGGTATATCGGTCGCGCGAATCGTGCGACCGATATCGGAAATTAGATGTATAATTTCGCTAGGTCAGAAGGCTCAAGTTCTTTGCCTTCTAATGTTGCATTCCAGTTAGTACCAACAAGAACGCCGTCTTCAGCAAGAGTCAGTAACCAATCTTCTACAAAGATATCTAGTGGAATTTCTAATACTTCGAAGTCAGCCCACTCTTCAACGTTGTGAGTTTGAGCATCTTCTTTTGAAGACCAGAATGGCATCACTTCGCTGTTTTCGAATTCACTTGAGTCACATGCTAGCCAACCTTCTTCGTTGCGAAGGCCCCATACCAGTTTAGTTTCTTGTGTTTCAGAAACGAAAAGTTCTAGATTTGCTTGAGTATCAGCTGTTAGTTTGCTCATGGATTAATTCTCTATGTTGATAACGTGGCAAGATTAACATTATAGACGGCTTAGGTATATGCTATTCAAGGAATTATCACCATACTGAAACGTTAACTTAAGATAACGTTTCAGTATGGTAAAAGCTGGGTACGCCTACTTTTTAATTTTGGTGAAGATGTGCCATTCTTCTTTGATATTACCCTTAAATCCAACAACGGAAGCAACAACTTTTCGATGTAGTGCGTGATTGATTTGGGTGTCATCACTGCTGAATTCAGAATCACCATGACCTACGATGCTGACTCTAGATGGCTGAATACCGTTGCTAATTAGCGCTCGTCTTACATGTGATGCACGTTCTTTCGAAAGCTTTAGGTTATGTTCCGCGTTACCTACTTTGCTGGCATAACCTTGCAATTCAATGCTGGTACTTTCGTAGCGCTTTAAAAATGCCGCCATTTGGCGTATGTGCCCTAGAAAGACAGGGTTTATTTCCGTTGAATTATTAGCGAAGAGTATATGCAGCTCTTTCTTTTCCGATGACTCGAAATATGATCCACAACCGTCGTTATCGATCTCGGCACCAATTTGTGTATCGGGACATAAATCTCGCGCGTTTATTACACCGTCATTGTCATCATCTTGAAGATCGTAAATTTGAGTGGCCGGCGGTAGAGCGCGATATTCGAATTCATCTTCGTTGTTTTCAGCTAAAACATTGGCAGATACAACCATGAAGCAAAGCGATAATACTGTGTTGGTAAGCTTCATTAATATTCCACCTTTTCATTCCATTCTTCTGGGATCTCAACTCGTAAACCGATGAGTAGGTTACCAGTTGCGTTCATTACGCGATATTTTGCGTATTGCTCGTCATACTTAGCATCTAAATAGCCTTTACGAGCTTCGAATAATTCATTCTCAGTGTTAAGTAAGTCGAGAAGGGTACGTTTACCGATACGGTATTGTTTCTCATATGAGATTACCGTGTCTGATGCCGAGTCTACGTGGTCAGATAGGAACTCTTTTTGCTGAACCGTTAAATCAAGTGCGCTCCATGATAGACGTAGACTCTCTTCTACATTGCGGTAAGTACTTTCGCGAAGGTCCTTGGCTTTGTTGAGTTGGTAGGCTGCACTTTCTGTGCGGTCTTGATCCGAACCACCATTGTAAAGGTTGTATCTTAAACGAACCATGGCAGAAAACTCATCGCTGCTGCCTTCTGTACCACCGGCGTCATCACGCCAAGTTTGAGCGGCTTCAAAAGAAACAGTCGGGTAGTTGGTACTCTTAGATTGTTTGTATTGGAACTTCGCTGAGTCAACATCGGCTTGTGCAATCTTAATGACTGGATGCTGGTTAAACGCTTTTGCCAACGCACCATCAACGGTATAAGGAATTGCACCCGCATCTGCGCGAGGGAAAGTTAACCCTAAAGGAGATTGACCAACAAGTCTTTTAAACTGAGTATGCGTATCAAAAAGGTTGTTTTGAGCAGCAAGCAAATTCCCGTGCGCTTTCGCAATACGAGCTTCAACTTGTGACATATCTGCGGTTGAACCAATACCTGATTCCACGCGCTTACGAATATCGTTATATATCTCTTTGTGCGTCGCTAAGTTACTTTCCGAAAGAGAAAGCACTTCATAGGCTTTCACTGCATCAAGATAAACCTTTGTTACTTCTAAAGCGATGTCTTGCGCGTTAGATAGTAGTTGATAGCGCACGGACTCTGCATCAGCCGCAGTACGGTCAATATCATTGGATGTATTAGCGCCATCCCATATTAACTGGGTCAAGGTGATCGTTGCTTCTGTTCTAGTCAGATCGGTAGTGTCTTGGTTGGTTGCTAGATCAGTATGTTCATAACCAATCCCACCATCTAAGTCTATACTTGGTCGATAAGCACCACCAGAAGCGTCGTTAAGATAACGCTTACTGATATATTCGTTATAAGCACTTTTGATTTCAGGGTTGCTTTCTAATGTAAACGCAACGGCTTGCTCTAAGGTTTGTGCTGTTGTCGGCAAACTTAGCGCTATAGCTAACCCTAATGTTGTCGTTTGAATGTAATTCAATTTCCATCTCTCCAAATTGGACTGCATCTAAACCTACGCTTTTTAATGTGCTAGATACGAAATTTAGATGAACCGCCAAAAAAATAACGTTCGCTCGAGAAGCTACCGTAAATGGTTGTAAAGTTGTTAACAGTTTGCTGTGCGTTTTATGATGATTTTGAGAACGTCAATTTTACGTTTTTAGCTCTGTTATTTTTCGCAAACACAATAACTTATATTGATAGTGTGAGCACTTTCATTATTGTGTGATGTGATCAGCGTCATTACCTTGTCACTCGGTATGTTAAATGCACGATTCATAACTAGGAATTATGTGATGTTAAATGTTATATTTAGGCTAATATTATAAATAAGATGTCACAAAGTTGACGTGACAAGCGAAAATGGTTTTTAGGGGTTGATATGGACATTACAGCATTGAATTTGACCGGTGCTCTTGCATTGGGTCAGCGCATTGTTATTTCAGTTGATGGCACGGTTAGAGTACTCGAAGAGGGAGAGCCTCTACAGGCTGGAGATGTAACTCTTGAATCTCAAAATGGACCTAATGAACCTCAGGTATCAGTTAAGCGTTTTTCACCTGAAGACGGTGAAGTTGAACTAGACCAGGATATCGCAAATATTTTTGCCGCATTAGAAGAAGGTGAAGACCCTACTGAGTTAGGAGATGAGTTCGCTACCGCTGCTGGTCAAAATGGTTCTAGCTTGGCAACTAGTGGGACTGTAGAGCGAGACGGTGAAGAAACGATCCCAGCAACCGAATTTATAACAACGGGATTTGAAGCGCTGGGCATGTCGCGAACTCAAAGCCTGAGCCTTCTAGAGCAATTCCGTTCGTTTGAGCAAACTAATAGCGCCCCTACCTTTGTTGATACCAATAACTCGCCTGTCGGTGACACTCTCTCATTTACAACCGATGAAGATACTCCAGTAAGCGGAACGTTGTCAGCATCAGATGAAGATGGCGATTCGCTGTCTTTCGTTAAGTTCACCGATCCATCAAACGGTACTGTCGTTGTCGATGAAAATGGTGATTGGACTTATACCCCCAACGAAAACTACAACGGTACCGATAGCTTTACGGTTATCGTCGATGATGGAAATGGTGGTACTGACACAATTACGGTTAACGTTGGCGTAACTCCCGTAAATGATGCGCCGATAGGTAATGACCTTTCAGTAACCACCGACGAAGATACCCCAGTAAGCGGAACGCTAAACGCAACAGATACGGACGGAGACTCGTTAACATTCTCAAAAGGCACAGATCCGTCAAACGGTTCTGTAGTCGTTGATGAAAATGGTAATTGGACCTATACGCCAGACGAAAACTACAACGGAAGCGATAGCTTCACCGTTGTAGTTAGCGACGGGAATGGAGGCACAGATACTATTACTGTTGATATTGGCGTGACGCCTGTAGATGACGACTCTTTATTTTTTAACCAAGAACTAAGTTATGCGGAAAACCAAGTGGCGGGCGCGGTGGTGGGTACCTTGTCCGGCAGCGATCTGGATGGCGTGACCAAATACGAGTTCAAACACAGTGACGGCACCTTAAGCACCATCAGTGAAGACGGTTTCTACAGTGTGGATGCGGCTGGCAACATCAGCATCACGACAGTGGGTGTGGCGGCGGAGGTGAACGACTTCGAGCAAGGCACGAACAGTGGCGATTACCAGATGGT